>JAIERG010000234.1 GCA_019747095.1 Caulobacteraceae bacterium
CCCCGGCCCAGATCTACATCCAGCGCCCCGAGGTCCATGTCCGTCCGTCGGAAATCATGGTTGAGCCGCCGGAGGTCCACTTCTCGGATTGCACCGACGGCACGGTCTGCACGCCGGTAAGCGGCGGCCACTAAGGTCGGATCCAGCCGAAGGCATTCAGGGGCCCGGACTTCGTCCGGGCCCCTTTGACGTGGTGTTCGACCTATCGCCTCCGGACAGCGGCTGCGCTAGGGAAGCGCCATGACCGTTCACTTTCACGAGGGCGACCTGCCCGCCGGCCTCGACCTCGGCCCTGAAGTCGCCGTCGACTCTGAGACCTTGGGCCTGCGGTTCCGCCGCGATCCCCTGTGTGTCGTCCAGCTATCGGCCGGTGACGGCGACGCCCATGTCGTGCGCCTGAATCGTCCCGCCTACGACTGCCCGAACCTGAAGCGGCTGATGACCGATCCGGCGGTGCTGAAGATCTTCCATTTCGGCCGTTTCGACATCGCCATGATGGAGCTGCATCTCGGGATCGAGACACGCCCTGTCTATTGCACCAAGATCGCGTCCAAGCTTGCCCGAACATACACAGACCGCCATGGCCTGAAGGACGTCGCGCGCGAGCTGGCCGGTATCGACCTCTCGAAGGCCCAGCAGTCCTCGGACTGGGGCGCCGCCGAGCTTAGCCCGGCCCAGCTGGAGTATGCGGCATCGGACGTCCTGCACCTTCATGTCATCAAGGCCCGTCTGGACGAGATGCTCGCGCGCGAGGGACGGACAGCGGTGGCCGAGGCCTGTTTCGACTTCCTCCCGGTCCGTGCGCGCCTGGACCTTATGGGCTTCGAGGACGACGTGTTCGCCCACACCTGGACAAAATGACGGACGCGGACCCGGTCCAGCAACGCAAGGCCGCTGACGAGGCGCGGCTGGCGGCCGAGGCCGAGCGCTGGCGCGTGCGGTCCGAGCGGGTTCGGCTCTATCGCCGTCTGCTGCCCATTCTGATCGTGGTGCTGGCGGGCGGGGCCCTGACGTGGACGGTGTTCCGCACGGTCATGTCTGGGGTCGAACGGGAGGCCAGCCAGGCCCGCGATATCCGCCTCGACAACCCCATGTTCCACGGCCAGGACGCCGAGGGACGCAACTTCGTCATCGGCGCCGAGGGCGCGGTGCGGGATCCGGCGACGGGCCGCTTCCGCCTGAACGGCCCAGTGTTGCGGCTGAACCTCGGTGGGGCCAAGGTCACCGAGATGACGGCGGACGCTGGCACCTACAACGAGGCGGCGCGCACGGTGACGATCGGCCCGAACGTCAGGATTTCCGACGGCGGCTCCGGTTTCGTCCTGACCACCCCTGAGGCCGTGGTGAACACCGCCACGGGTGTCGTGACGGGCGACCGGGGCGTTCAGGGGCGCGGGCCGATGGGAACCATTTCCGCGACGTCCTATGCGATATATGAGCAAGGCCAGCGGGTCGTGTTCAGCGGCGCGGGCGACAACAAGGTGCAGGGGACCATCGCTCCTGCCTCCGGTGGATGACCATGAAGACGAAGTATCTCCTCCCGACGGCCGCGATCACCCTGACACTGACGGCAGGCGGCATGGCGCTCGCACAGAGCCGACCGAACACATCGAACCAGCCCATCGGCTATGGGGCAGACACGGGCGAACTGACGAACACCTCGGTGTCGCTCCGAGGACGTGCGGAAATCACCCAGGGTCAAGCCCGTCTTCGAGCGGATGCGATTGAGGGTGTGCGCGATGCGTCCGGCGGTCTGAGCAGCCTGGAGGCCACTGGCGACGTCTATTACGTCACCCCGACCGAGACGATCCGCGGCGACCGAGCCATCTACACTGTGTCGAACGCCACGGTGGTGGTGACTGGCGACGTCATCCTGCGTCAGGGCCAGAACGTCCTGACCGGGTCGCGTCTCAGCTACAATGTCGATACCGGCGAGGCCCGCATCGAGGGTGGGGGCGGTCAGAACGGCGGCCGCGTGCGCGGCGTCTTCTATCCGGAAGGGTCCGACTGAGGCCCCAAGGCCCGGTCGGCGACCCGATGGCGCGCAAAGAACTCTCGGCCCTGAACCTGAAGGAGCGCGAGGCCGAACCGGCCGCCGCGCCCGCCCCGGTGCTCGACAAGGGGCTTCGGGTGCAAAACATCGCCCGGGCCTTCGGCGCGCGTCAGGTGGTGCGGGACGTCTCCCTGACCGTCCAGCGCGGCGAGGTTGCGGGACTCCTGGGTCCCAACGGCGCGGGCAAGACCACCTGCTTCTACATGATCACCGGCCTGATCCCCGCCGACAGCGGCTCCATCTGGCTGGACGGGGTCGATATCACCGCCCAGCCCATGTACCAGCGCGCCCGCATGGGTCTGGGCTATCTGGCGCAGGAGGCCTCGATCTTCCGCGGCATGACGGTCGAGCAGAACGTCATGTCGGTGGTCGAGCTGAACGCCACGGGCAAGGCCATCGAGACCGAGACCACCCGCCTCCTCGAAGAACTCAATATCGGCCACCTGCGCCACGCCCCCGCCACAGCGCTATCCGGCGGCGAACGCCGCCGCGTGGAGATTGCCCGCTCACTGGCCGGTCGACCCAGCTTCATGCTGCTGGATGAGCCCTTCGCCGGCATTGACCCGCTCGCCATCGCCGATATCCGTCAGGTCATTCGCTATCTGGCGGGCGAGGGCATCGGCGTGCTGATCACGGATCACAATGTGCGCGAGACGCTGGATATCATTGACCGCGCGTCCATCATCTCCAACGGCGAAGTCCTGTTCGAGGGCACAGCCGACGAAGTGATCCATGACCCCGAAGTCCGCCGGGTCTATCTGGGTGATCTTTACGGCTGATCGATAACGGCGTCAGATGACGCTGTGGACAGCGAATTCATCGACCGCATCTACGAAGCCTCTGTCGTGCCGGAGCTGTGGCCCGGCGTGCTTGACGACATGGCGGCCATGACGGAGTCGCGGGGCGGACTTCTTTTCTCGGCCCGGAAGGTCTTGCACTGGACCGCTTCTGACACCGTGCGGGAGGTATTCGTCGATTATGTGAATGACGGGTGGTTCCAACGGTGCAGTCGGCGAGTTTGCCTGATGGCCGCCGAGCAACCCGGCTTCTTCACCGAGCAGGACTTCTGGACCGAGGAAGAGCTCGAGGTCGACCCCATCTACCGTGACTTCTTTCGACCACGTGGACTGGGCTGGTCGGCGGGAACAGGTCTGCGCATTCCCAGCGGCGACAGCATTGTTTTCAGCGTCGAGCGCGCTCTCGCCAGAGGGCCGGTAGAGGCATCCCACGTCGAAAGACTCAATGCGTTTCGCCCCCATCTCGCCCGAAGCGCGCTCATCAGCGCGCGACTGGGTCTGCAGCGGGCCGAAGGCGCGACGGAAGCGCTCACCGCTCTCGGACTTCCGGCTCTCCTGCTGGATGAGTCCGGCAAGGTTGTAGAGACCAATGTCTGGGCCGATGATCTGAACCTCATCATCCCGACCGCCGGCGGACGGTTCGGGCTTGAGGATCGCCCGACCGCCGAGCGGGTCCTGAACGCTCTGGCATGCCTCGGCACCCCCGCTGGGGCCAAGCCAGTAAGCTTGCCCCTTAAGGACGCGTTGGGCAGTGCCGCTGGCGTCCTTCATCTTCTGCCGATCAAACGAACCGCGCAGGACGTGTTCGGGCACGCCTATGCACTGGCAGTGATCACGCCGGCGGGGCGGCCCCGCGCGCCGTCTGGGGACCTGCTGGCGACCCTGTTTGACCTCACTGCGTCTGAGGCCAGAGTCGCATCAGGCCTAGCAGCGGGAAAGACACCCGAGCAGATCGCAGCGGACGGCGGCGTTGCCCTGTCTACGGTCAGGACCCAGCTTCGGCGGGTGCTTGAGAAGACAGGCTGCAACCGGCAGGCCGAGGTGGTGGCTCTGATGGCTGGCCTTGCGATTGGGCCACAGACGCGGTCGGCATCATCCATCTGAATGACGACGCACGGGTCGCAACCGGCAAAGGTTCAGTACCTTTTTGCAGGAGATGACCATGAAATCGGCTTCGAAACTGCTGGGCGCCGCATCTGCCGCTCTGGCGCTGGCGGGTTGCGCGGATCTTGTGACCGGGGGCCCCCTGATCCGACCGGGTGAGCCCCAAGGCATCATCCGCGTCGTCAACATGACCGGAGACCAGCTGGACGCGGTTCTGATCTCGGCCTGTAGTGCCTCGACCTACGGCCTGAACCGTCTCCCCAGCGGGACGGCCATCCGCTCCGGCGGCTACTACGACTTCACTGTTTCGGCCGGTTGCTGGGACGTGGCCGGTGGCACCATCGGGATCGGCGACGGACGCGGCAGAATCCAGGTCCCGGCTGGCCGGATCTTCACACTGCGGATCAACTGAGCCGCTGCTGCTCGACGAGCCCCTCGCCGCCACTGACCCGCTGGCCATCGCTCATATCCGCAGGGCATCGGAGCGCCGATCACGGGTCGCCATGGGCACGAGACGCCGAGCATCAGCGACCCTGCCTCCATCATCGCCGACGTCGAAGTCCTGCTGGAGGGCACCACCGACGAGGGCTTCCACGACCCAAAGGTACGCGGGGTGCAGCGGGGCGATCTCGGTGGCCGAGGTGTCTGTCGGCCGTGAACCTGAAGTGAATGCCCGCTTCAGGCCAGCCTCAACGCACGGGTGATTAACCTTGACCGTAACCCGCGACGGCATCGGGCCGATCGGGGAAACATCGAGGAAGAGCTTCCATGAAACGTTTGACCCTTGCGGCCTCGGCGGTTGCAGCGTTGCTGACCTTCGGCGCGACCGAGGCCAGCGCCCAGAACGCCATTGTCATCGACCAGTTTGGTTCGGCCAACTCATCAGCGGGCGTCCAGAACGGACGCTGGAACAGGCTCGTGTCCGAGCAAAACGGCTATTCGAACTCGGCCCAGGCCCGCCAGCGCGGGCTGCGCAACTTCGTCAACACGGTGCAGCAGGGTGCCCGCAATCGCGTGAGCAGCGAGCAGTATGGCCGGAACAACTACTCGGTCACCGGCCAGAGCGGGTACAATCTGTCGGCCAGCACATTCCAGGATGGTCGCAACAATATCTCTGGCATCGCGCAGATCGGTTCCGGTCACTCCGCTGTGGCTGAACAGGCTGGATCCAACAACATTTCCGGGATCATCCAGGTGGGCCGTGGCCAGACCACGCACACGCGCCAGGTCGGCGACGGCAACGTCACCCTGACCATCCAGGGCGGATACTGAGCCGGATCAGGGACGGCGGCCTGACGTCGCCGTCCCGTCCCCAGGAAACAGAAGGAGCCGATCATGATCGGTCGAACCGTGGCGGCCACGACGCTGGCCGCGAGCCTTGTTTTTTCGGCAAGCGCCCAAACTCCCCAGCACCCAGCCGTGCAATGCGAGATCACCGTCGTGGAAACTGCGCAGGGACGGCTGATTCGTCCTGTCGCCCAGGCCGGGCGCGCCATCGGCGGTGCTTACCAGCTGTCAGTGGAAACTGTGGGTGACAGTGGGCGATCCCAGGTCTCCCAGGGCGGCGACTTCTCGCTCCGGGCCGGACAGCGTCACGTATTGGGAACGGTCTCGGTTGGCGGCGCGTCCGGCGCTCAGGTCACAGCCTTGCTGGTTCTGACCTGGCGGGGCGGGAGGACCCAATGCGTCCAGCATCTCTGATCCCAGCGCAACCGAACACCAGCCGTTAACCGCTTGTCGCCATCGTCGCAGCAAGTTCCGGGCCACGGGGGACCGGACAGAGGGGCGGTGCAGGCGTGATTGGTCAGAGGCTTGAAATCCGGCAGGGGCAGGGGCTCGTCATCACGCCCCAGCTCCAGCAGGCGATCAAGCTGCTGCAGCTGTCGAACCAGGAACTCGACGAATACGTCGAGGCCGAGCTGGAAAAGAACCCTCTGCTTCAACGCGAGGAGGCTGAAGCCGTCGCCGAGCCGACCCGTGAGCTCACCGCCGACTCGGCCGAGCTGAGCTTTTCGGACGCAGAAGCCGCGGATCGGGCCGTCACCGTCGATGCGCGCGAGGATGACGTCTACGGCGACGCGACGCCCGGGGAACGGACCTCGGACCGGCTTTCGGACGAAGCCGCGTCCCAACCGGGTCTGTCGGACTGGTCGGCTGCGGGCAAGGGCGGCTCCTTCAACGATGGAGACGGGGGTGAAAGACCGGAACGGCATGACCCCACGCTTTGGGAGCATCTCCAGGCCCAGGCATCGTCAGCCGGCCTGTCGCCCACGGACCACGCGATCGCGCTGGCCCTCATCGACGGCGTCGATGAGGGGGGCTATCTGCGCGGCGAGCTGGAGGAGCTGGCGGATCGGCTGGGTTGTGGCCTGGAGCGCATCGAGGCCGTGCTGTCTGTGTGCCAAGGCTTCGAGCCCACCGGGGTCATGGCCCGTTCGGTCCCGGAGTGCCTGAAGCTGCAGCTGGTCGAGCGCAACCGCTTCGATCCGGCCATGGCCGCGCTGCTGGACAATCTCGACCTCCTGGCGCGACGCGATCTGTCAGCCTTGCGCAAGGCCTGCGGGGTCGATGCCGAGGATCTGGCCGAAATGATTGCCGAGCTGAAGGCCCTCACGCCCAGGCCCGGCGCGGGGTTCGCCGGCGAGGTGGCACAGACGGTGATCCCTGACGTTCATGTCCGTCCCGATCCAGCCGGTGGCTGGAAGGTCGAGCTGAACTCCGACACCCTGCCCCGGCTGCTGGTCGACAAACGCTACCATGCCTCGGTCTCCGCCGGGGCTCGCACCGAAGCCGAGAAGACCTTCGTCGCCGATTGCGCCGCCCAGGCCAACTGGCTGGTGAAGTCGCTGGACCAGCGCGCCAAGACCATTCTCAAGGTCTCATCAGAGATCGTGCGCCAGCAGGACGCCTTCCTGGCGTTCGGCGTCGAGTTCCTGCGCCCATTGAACCTGAAGACCGTAGCTGACGCGATCGGCATGCATGAATCGACGGTCAGCCGTGTGACTTCGAACAAGTACGTTGCCACGCCCCGGGGCGTGTTCGAACTGAAGTTCTTCTTCACTGCGGCGATCCAGGCGACAGACGGTGGAGCCACCCATTCAGCCGAAGCTGTCCGTCATCGGATCAAGACGATGATCGATCATGAGGCGCGTGATGGCGACGTGCTCTCCGACGACCGAATTGTCGAAATTCTGAAGGAGGCGGGCATCGACATCGCCCGACGCACGGTCGCCAAATATCGGGAAGCGTTGAGGATCCCCTCCTCCGTGGAGCGGCGGCGGCTTCTGCAGGCCTCCTAGGCGCAGAAAGCTGTGCCTCGCGATCCGTGCTGATCGCAAAAGCGTGACTGCGAAATCACGGTTCCCGATTGACACTTTTGCCGGGCGGTCGCGTTCTATCGGCATGCAAGTCCAAGTCAGCGGCAAGCACGTGGATGTCGGCGAAGCGTTAGGCTCGCGCATCTCCCATGAACTCGAAGAAGGCGTCGGAAAGTACTTCGAACGCGGCGGCCAGGACGCCGAGGTCGTCGTTTCCAAGGACGGCCATGGCTTCAAGGTCGACTGTTGGGTCCGGCTGGCGTCCGGCCAGGCCCTCGTCACCACCGGCCATGGCGGCGACGCTCACGCCGCCTTCTCGGACAGTCTTGAAAAGCTCGAGAAGCGGGTCCGTCGCTACAAGCGCAGACTGAAGGACCACCACATCGGTCCCAAGCCTCTCTCACCGGAAAAGACCGAAAACGCGGCCCGAGACTTGGCGCGCTCGATTGTGCTTCGGGACCCCGATAGCGTCGATGATGAAGCTTTCGGCGAGGCCGGGGCGGAGGGGCCGCCTCCGGTTGGGATGGTGATCGCCGAATCCCAGTCCGAGATACGGACCATCACAGTGGGCCGGGCGGTCCTGGAACTCGACATGACGGGCTATCCGGTCCTGATGTTCAGGAACGCCGCTCACGGCGGGCTCTCGGTGGTCTATCGCCGTCCGGACGGAAACGTCGGGTGGATAGACCCTGAACGCACTGTGTCTTTGAACGGACACGGTTCTGTAAACGGTTCTGGCGCATAAGCCTTCCAAAGGGCCTCGGTTCGGGCTAGACGGCCGGCGCCGGTCGCCTCCCCTCCAGGCCTGCCTGAACTCGTAAGAGCGTGTGAGTCGAGACGATCATGGGTATTGGTGAACTGCTGGTGCGGGACGGTGTCGTCCTGAAGAGCGGCGCGTCGTCCAAGCGCCAGGCTCTGCACACTGTAGCTTCCGTCGCCAGCCACGCCCTTGGTCTGGAAGAAGGCCGCGTCTTCGAAGCCCTGCTGGAACGTGAGGCCCTCGGCTCGACCGGTCTCGGTTCTGGCGTGGCGGTTCCGCATGCGCGTCTGGAAGGGTTGGACCGCGTTCGCGCTGTCTTCGTTCGGCTGGACACGCCGGTAGCCTACGATGCAGTCGACGAACGGCCTGTGGATCTGCTGTTCGCCCTGTTCGCGCCGCCCCGTGAAGGTGCCGAGCACCTGCGCGCATTGGCGGCGGTTTCGCGGGCGCTTCGGTCGTCGGAGATGCGTGAGCAGCTGCGCCAGGCCCGCACCGTCGATGCGATCAACGCCTTGTTCGTGCGCAACGAAACAGCAACAGCCGCCTAGGCCTAGTGCACCGACACGGGTGCCAGCTCGTGGGCCACCGCGGCGGCGAAAGCGGTCTCACGATCCATCATCACGGCCAGACGCTCACCGTCGGCGCTGTGAACGGCATACAGGGTCTGATCGGGGTCGATCTCAAGGCTCAGGGCCTCATCGGACCGCACGTCCGCCAAGACGTCAGCAGCGCTGATCTGGCGAACATAGACCAGATCCGGCGCCCCCAGCCCCTTCAGGGCTTCCTTGGTCATCACAGGCGTCATCAAAACCGCCTCCTTCAAAAAAACAAAACGCGCTTCAGGGCGGCAGGTTCGCCGGCGTGTCGATGCGTCGCGAGGGTGTAGGGGTCAGCCCAGGCTGATCGGTATGCGCTTCACGGTCGCGGCTTCTTCAGGCCGCCTCAGGTCGACGTGCAGCAGGCCGTGCTCCAGCGTCGCGCCCTCGACGTCCAGGCCATCCGCCAGGACGAAACTGCGCACGAAGCCTCGCGAAGCGATGCCCCGGTGCAGGAAGGCCTGGTCTCCCGCAGGCTCGCGCTTGCCGGAAATGGTCAGCTGTCGGCCCTCCAGGGTGATCGCGAGGTCCGCGGGGGAAAAACCGGCCACGGCCAGGGAGATGCGCACACCATGATCGCCGATCTGTTCGACGTTATAGGGCGGGTAACTCTCTGCCGCGGCCTTGGCGGCGCGGTCGATCAGGGCACGGGTCTGGTCGAACCCCAGAAGGAACGGGCTGTCGAACAGCACGGGTCGGCCGGTCATGGTCAGTCCTCACAAGAAGCGACGTTGGCCGTGAACTCCCGAAAGCGGCAAGCCCTCGACCTTTCCTCGAATATGGGAGCGCCAGCCCGGACCGGCAAGCGGAGGTCCAGGGGGGCTCGGCCCGTCAGCCCTTGAAGACGTCCTTGGCGGCGCGCCGGGCGGCGAACTCAGCACCGTCGCGCGCGGTGAGATAGGGGTTGAAGCGACGCTCGACCCCGAGAGTCGTCGGAACTGTCGCTTCGCCCAGAGCCCGTCGGGTGAAGACCCCCTCCGCATGCGCACGGACCTCGGCGCGATCATCGACGCTGATCATGAACCGCGCATTGGAGGCGGTGTATTCGTGCGCCCCGTACAGAACCGTCTCGTCAGGCCAGGCGGCGATGCGCTGCAGGCTGTCCCACATCTGCTCGGGCGTGCCCTCGAACAGGCGTCCGCAGCCCAGGGTGAACAGTGTATCGCCTGTGAAGGCGATGTGGTCGGGGATGGAGCGAAAGACGACGTGGCCGAGCGTATGGCCTGGCGTGGCCGTCACATGCAGCAGGGTGTCACCGACACGGACCACGTCGCCTTCCTCGACGACATGGTCAACGGGCGCGACCTTGCGCACTTCCTCAGGCCCCCAGATGTCGCAACCGGTCTCGGCCTTAAGCCGTTCGTTGCCCTCGGTGTGATCGGGGTGCCAGTGCGTATTGACGATACGGTCCAGCTTGCCCCAACCCAGCGCCTGAACGGCGTCCAGAATGACCTGGGCGTCTGGCGTGTCGACTGCCGCGACCGTGCCCGTGGCCTCGTCACGGGCGAGAAAGGCATAGTTGTCCTCGCGCGCCGGGAACAGGTGGACGGTCAGAGGCATGGGGTCATCCTTGGTCAGCGAGGCTCGAGCGCCATATAGTGCAGACCATGCGCCGCGCCATTGAGGATCTTCGCGCCTTTTACGGCGAGCCGAAAGGCGCGCTCGTCCGGCGATTGCTCGCCAAACGTCTGGAGGACGCCTGGGGCGAGGCCGAGGGCTGCGATGTTCTGGGTATCGGCTATGCCACCCCGTGGCTGGATGCTTTCGTCGGAGCAAGACGGGTGATCGCGGCCATGCCCGGCGGTCAGGGCGTTGAACTTTGGCCCCTGGTGGGCAGGAACCGCACCGTTCTGGTCGACGACCGACGCCTTCCTTTCGCCGCCGGGACCTTCGATCGGGTCCTCCTGGTTCACGCGCTCGAAGAGGCCGATGATCCCACGCTCCTCCTCACCGAGGCCGTTCGGGCGCTGGCTCCTGCCGGTCGCATCATTCTCGCTGCGGCAGCACGGGGCGGCATGTGGGCGCGCGCTGAGAGCACTCCCTTTGGCCACGGGCGTCCCTTCACACGCGGCCAGCTGGAACGGTTGGTCCGCGGCGTCGGGCTGGAACCGACCGCTTGGTCACAAACTCTCTACGTCCCGCCGTGGACACCGATCCTGGGTCTGGCTGACGGGTTCGAGCAGGTCGGACGTCGCGTGGCACCGGGCTTTGCAGGAGTCATCCTGCTTGAAGCCACACGACAGGCCTATGCCCGCATCCGGCCCTCAGGGCATGGCGCGCGGGTGCGGGTCGCATCGGGCAGCCTTCAGCCCCAGCCAGCGACACGGTCGCCGCGCGATGGCGACGGGGTGGAAGCGCGCGGCGAACCCCTGTAACGCCGGCTCATGCACCGCCTGATCCTGATGCGCCACGCCAAGACCGAGCGGGCCGCCGCGTCCGGTCTCGACCGCGACCGCGCTCTCACGCCGCGCGGTCTGTCCGACGCCGCCCTCATGGGGCGCGTTCTGGCGGAGAAGAAGCTGCGTCCGGATCTGGCTCTGGTCAGCCCATCGACACGCACCCGGCAGACGTGGGACGCTGTGCAGGAGGCCTTCGGCGACGTCGAGGTCCGGATCGAGCCTCGACTCTACGATGCCTCGCCCGACACCATTCGGCGACTGGTCCAGGACGCGGAAGACGAAACCGGGTGCCTACTGGTGATGGCGCATAATCCAGGCGTCCACACGCTCGCCTATGATTATCTGACCGAGAGTGCGGCCTCACCGAGCATCTTGGACCGTCTGGCCGGAGGCTTCCCTACCGGCGCTGCTGCCGTGTTCGAGGTCGATGTGGCTGGGCGCTGCACCTATGACGGTTTCCTCACCCCCAAGGCCTTTGGTGGCGGGGCAGACGACTGATGACCGACCGTTACGCCTACAAGTTGCTGGACGCCGGCGAGTGGCGCGAGGCGCTGGCCAGGGGGGAATTTACTGGCTCAGGGGTCGATCTCTCCGACGGCTATATTCACCTCTCGACCGCGAGCCAGCTGGAGGAAACCGCTCGCAAGCACTTCGCGGGGCGGACCAACCTGATGCGCCTTACGGTCGATCTCGAGGCCTTGGGCGAGACTGTGGTCTGGGAGCCCTCGCGTGGCGGGGCCCTGTTTCCCCACATCTATGGCCCTCTGCCGACGTCGGCGGTGACCGAAGCCGTGCCGTTCGAATGCTGACGGCCCTGCTCCGCAGTTTCGATCCGGAGACCGCTCACGGCCTGGCCATTGGCGGGCTCAGGCATGCGCCCCTGCCGGCTGCGCGGCCGGACGACCCGATCCTTCGCACGAGCCTGGCTGGTCTTGATCTGCCCAACCCGATCGGACTGGCCGCCGGTCTGGACAAGAACGCCGAGGCACTGCGGGGTCTTGCCCGGCTCGGCTTTGGCTTTGTCGAAGCGGGCTCTGTCACACCACAGCCGCAGCCAGGCAATCCGAAGCCCAGGCTCTTTCGCCTTTCCGAGGACAGGGCGGTCATCAACCGCATGGGCTTCAACAACCACGGGCTGGAGGCCTTCGCAGACAACCTCTCGCGCCGTCCGCAAGGCGTTGTCATCGGGGCGAACCTGGGTGCCAACAAGGACACCGAGGACCGGGCGGCGGATTACGTCTCAGGGCTTCACCGCCTCGCCGGTCTGTCCGACTATTTCACGGTCAACATCTCGTCGCCCAACACGCCGGGCCTGCGAGCACTCCAGGGACGCGACGCCCTGGACGACCTTCTAGGGCGTGTCGCGCAGGCGCGCACGACCCCGGCCCCGGTCTTCCTGAAGATCGCGCCGGATCTGACGCCGGACGAAATCGCCATGATCGTCGAAGCCGCCCTCGCGCACCAGATCGACGCCCTGATCGTTTCGAATACGACGCTGGACCGACCCGCGAGCCTTCGTTCGCGCGACAGGGCTGAAGCCGGTGGACTGTCAGGGGCGCCGCTGAAGGAAAAGGCACACAAGGCCCTGATCCACGCAGCTGAGGCCGCAGCGGGTCGACTGCCGCTGATCGCGGTCGGCGGGATCGACAGTGGGGCGGAGGCCTACCGGCGCATCCGGGCCGGGGCATCGGCGGTTCAAATCTACTCCGCCCTGATTTACGGCGGCCCCGGGCTGGTTGGACGCATCAAGCGCAATCTGGCGATGCGCCTGCGGGCCGACGGCTTCGCCTCCGTGACGGAAGCCCGCACTCGCCCGACGTTGACGGAGCGTTAGGCCGGTTCAGCCATACTCATCGGATGCGAGGCAGACGTGCCTCTATCCGGGGACACGCATGGCGCAGGCCTATCAGGACACGGCACCAGACTGGACGCTAGCGATCCAGGCCCGCCGTCGTGCCCTGATGCAGCGCTTGGGGATGGGAGCGGCCACCGCGCTGATATTCGCCCCTGTCTTCGGGTGGCTCATATCGGGCCTCTGGTGCCTCTGCTACTTCCTGATCCAGGTCATCGACCTGTGGATTTTCTCGCCCGTTCTGTCTGGGCGCGTCGAACGCATGGGTCCGCTGCGCCGTGCCGCAGGCAACATCATGTTGTTCCTGAACGCGGCCGCTTTTGGAACGCTCTCCATTCCGCTCTGGCTGCTCGGTGGACCTATGGGTGGGGTCTGCGCGGCCATCGTGGCCGCCGCCGGCGCGATCTATGGGGTGATCAATTCACCAGGTTCGCGGAAGGTCCTGGCGATCACCATCACGCCGCACTTCCTCTACATGGCCACGGTGCCGTTCTGGATGACCTACCATGGGGCATCACAGGCCTTCGTGGTCGCGGTGACCATCTCATTCTGCGTCTTCGGTGCCTATTGCCTGTCGACCTGGGAGCGGATGAACAAGGCCCAGCAGGCGGAGCAGGCCGCACGACTGGAGGCGGACCGCAAGCGAGCGGAAGCGGAACGGATCATGACCAGCCGCCAGAACTTTCTGGCCTCCATCGGCCATGACCTGCGCACCCCGATCAGCGCGATCATGACCGGAGCCGCCGAGCTGGAACGCGGTGCCAAGTCCGGGACAGCGCGCGCGCAGGCTGCCCTGATCTCTGATGCCGGGATCATGATGAAGGCTCTGCTCGACGATCTGCTGGATCACGCGAAGCTTGATTCCGGCCACATGTCCGTTGAGCGGGTCGACTTCAATCTCCGCAGTCTCATCGCCCAGACCCTCATGTTCTGGCAGGGCGAGGCCAGGGCGAAGGGTCTGACCCTGAGGGTCGAAGGCGCCTCTTCTCTCCCCGCGCTGGTGAAGGGCGACCCGATGCGGTTGCGACAGGTGCTCAACAACCTCGTTTCGAACGCCATGAAGTTCACCGAAGCCGGCTCGGTGACATTGCGTCTCGCCTCGTGGCCTGAGGAACCCTCCGAGCACGCCATCCTGATCGAGGTCGCCGACACCGGTCCGGGGATGACCCCGGAACAGCTCTCTCGACTGTTCACGCCGTTCGATCAGACCGCCGATGGCATTGGGGCCCGGCATGGCGGCACAGGCCTGGGTCTGTCGATCAGCCGCGACCTTATTGAACTGATGGGCGGAAGGCTGACAGCCCGCAGCCGCCCCGGTGAGGGCGCGGCCTTCACCCTCGCGGTGACCCTGCCCCAGGGCGATGCAGAAGCGGTCACGCCACGTGCCTTCGGCGACGACAGTCGGGGCGACATCGTCAGAAATCTCGCGCCTCGCAAACCGACCTCGCGGGCTCCCCGCAAGGCCGACCCCATGCCGGAACAGGCGTCGACGGCGGAGACAGCGACCCCGCTGTCAGCCACCGAGACCCTGCTGGCTCAACTCGGGGCAGAACTCCCAGCGCCCTCCTCAGCGGGCAAGCTGGACGAGGCAAAACACACCGCGGCCACGCCGCCGCCAACCAGGGCCGCCGCGAACCCAACCGGCTCTTCGAGGGACAACACCGCCGGGAGCCCCCTGCGCGTCCTCGTGGTCGACGACCACGATATCAACCGGCGTGCCATCGAACTGATCCTCGCGCCGCTCGGCTGTGACATAGCGACAGCCGCCGACGGACTGCTGGCGCTGGCGCAGTGCGAGGTGAGCACCTTCGACGCCATATTCATGGACGTCCGCATGCCCGAACTCGACGGCCGGGAAACCACCCGGCGGCTGCGTGCTGGCGGTGGGCCGAATGCCGGAACGCCAGTGATCGCCGTCACCGCCGACACCGCGCCTGAGGACATCGCCGCCTGCATGGCGGCGGGGATGGACTACTTCGTATCCAAGCCCCTCACCCCACCAGCGCTGCTGGGCGCCCTTGAACACGTGCTCTCGGCGACAGAGACCGCCGATTCCGAAACCGCCGCCGCCTGAGAACATCGGCGCTCAAGCAGCGACCGACCGCGTCGGGAGCGATGGCGCCACTAAAGCTGAGCGATCAGGTGCTCGGCCGAAGATACCTCGAACACGCCCGGCTCCTCGATGTTCAACTGGGTCACGACGCCGTCCTTGACCAGCATGGAGTACCGCTTGGACCGGTGGCCCATGCCGCCACGGCTGGCGTCCATGACCAGATCGACGGCGCGGGTGAAATCGCCATTGCCGTCGGCCAGCATGAGGATGGTCTCGGCATCGACTTTCTGACTGTCGGCCCAGGCACCCATGACGAAGGGATCGTTCACCGACAGACAGGCGATCGTGTCGACGCCCTTGGCCTTCAACGCGTCCCTATGGTCGACATAGCCCGGCAGGTGGCGTGCAGAGCAAGTCGGAGTAAACGCGCCCGGCACGGCGAAAAGGGCGACCGTCTTGCCCGCAAAGATCTCGTCGGTCGTGATCGGGCGGGGGCCTTCAGCAGTTGGGGTCATCAGGGTCGCGGACGGGATGCGATCGCCGATCTGGACAGTCATGGCAGGCTCCGGGAGGTCAGAGTTACGCGAAAGACGCGTTCGCACGGACTGATAGTCCCCGACGGCAAGGAGGCCAACCCCGCCGCGACGTCGCGGCTCTTGCACTGGCGTCCACTCGCCCCGATCATTGGCTCATGACCGAGTTTTCCTCCCTCGCCGGTCGTCTGCTGGTCGCCATGCCTGGCATCGGCGATCCACGCTTCGAGCACGCCGTCATCATTCTCTGTGCGCACGGGCCGGACCACGCCATGGGCCTCAGGATCGATCGCCCCGCGCCGGGCGTCGACCTCAAGTCGGTTCTTCAAAAGCTGGACAGCCCCGGTGCGGCCTCGGCTGCCGGTCGCGCCGTTCTCGTCGGCGGACCTGTCGAACGCGAGCGGGGTTTCGTGCTCCATACCGATGACTGGATGGCCGACGACAGCTCGGTCGGCTTCGGCGACGGCCTGGCCATGACCGGTACGCGTGAGGCCTTGGCGGCCATGACCAGGCCGGTCATGGGACCCCGTCGATCCTTGCTGGCGCTGGGATACGCCGGTTGGGGGGATGGTCAGCTGGAGGACGAGTTGGCCGAGAATGTCTGGCTGGTCGCCGAAGCCGATCTGGATCTGCTGTTCGACACCGACTTTGACACCAAATGGGCGAGGGCGCTGGCCAGCCTCGGTGTCGATGCCGCCATGCTGTCTGTGCAGACTGGGCGAGCCTAGCCGGACCGTGCCTTCAGCGGTGCCGCTCCGTCAGAAAGGCTTTCATTGAGATAGACCTCGGCTTCCTGGGCGGGAAGCGCGGGCGCATAGCCGAATCCCTGGCCGTAATGGCACTGGGCGTCGAGCAGCAGGCGGGCCAGACTCGCGTTTTCCACGCCTTCGGCGACCACTTCGAGCGACAGGTCACGACCGAGATTGACCACGGACTTCACGATCTTGGCCGACCCCTCGTCCTTGTCCATCGTCAGAACGAAGTAGCGGTCGATCTTCAGCGTATCGAACGGGAGACGGGCCAGATACGACAGGGAGGAGAAGCCTGTCCCGAAGTCGTCAAGCGCCAGCGAGGCCCCGGCATCTTTCAGCTTCTGCAGGATCACGGCTGCGGTCGTGGTGTCCCGCATGATGTCGCCTTCGGTGACCTCCAGCTTGAGGGCACCCCGCGGCAGTCCGGTCTCGGCAATGACGCGAGCGACATCGTCAACCAGGTTCGGGCGCTCGATCTCGCCTACCGACAGGTTGACGCTGCAGAACAGGTTGCCGGCGAGGGGGTGACGGTTCAGCCACTCGGCCAGCTGCCTGGCCGACTGGGTCATCATCATCAGACCGAGGTCGTTCATGAGACCCATTTCGTCGGTCAGACCAAGGAATTCGTCGGGCGGAACCATCCCCCGCTTGGGATGGCGCCAGCGGGCCAGGGCTTCGAAGCCCGCGACTGCACCGGTGTTCAGGTTCACGATCGGCTGGAAGAAAGGCTCGATCTCACCGCGGACGAAGGCATTGCGGAGATCAGCCTCCAGCGCCAGCCGGCTCAGGCTGTCGCTTTCGAGCGAACGCCCGTAGGCGGCGGTCCCGCCTCGGCCCAGCTTCTTTGCCGAACAGACGGCCAGCTCGACCCGGCGCAACAGTTCGGCCGGATCGGCGGCATCCGGTCCGCCCTCACAGGCCAGAGATCCAATTGATACCGTCGGATAGATGTCGAAGCCGGCGACGCGCAGCGGTTGCTCCAGCGCATCCCTGATGCGGTCTGCTGCCTGACCCAGGCCGCGCGGCACAATGACGGCAAACTCGTCCTCGCCAATCCTTGCCGGGTGAGCCCCATCGGAGAATGCCGCAGCCATTCGCGAACCCAGCGCCGAGATGACCATGTCGGTCCGCTCATGGCCAAGGGCCTCATTGAGGCGGCGCAAGCGATCAACGTCCGCGACGACCATCTCATAGTCACCGGGCGTGGAGAGGGTTTCACCGACCCGGGCGAGAAAGGTCTTGCGGTCCAGAAGCCCGGTCAGTGCGTCCTTGTCGGTTCCCGCGATCTTGGTATCGAGCGCGACCATGCCGGCCGCCCGGAGCCCCTCCTCGAGCCAGACGCCGCGCCAGAGGCAGGTTTCACCGCCACGCATCCGCAATCGGACCGCGACCTCGGTCCCCTCTTCAGCGGGCTTCAGGATTCGTTCTGCAAGAGAACGGTCCTGAGGCAAGGCCAGGGCCACGAAGGCAGCAGCCGAACATTCGGGCGCGAGAGGGGCCAGTCCCAAGGTTCGGGTAGCGCCTGTGAGCCTCAGCGAGTCGTCGGCGGGTGTCCAGATCCAGAGCGCGCTCTCAGCGGCGGCCAGGGCCTCAATGGCGGTGGTCGCGTCCCAAGTGTGGCTGCGGGATCGCGGGGTCACAGGGCTGGATGTCCTTCAGGGCGCGCTGAACTCGTCCGACACGAGGCCGAACAGGAGATGATCTGCCCAAACGCCGTTAATTTTGAGATAAGCCCGCGCCTCGCCTTCTTTCCGGAAGCCGGCCTTTTCAAGCACGCGTCGGGAGGCGTGGTTGGAAGGGACACAAGCCGCCTCCAGTCGATGAAGTCTGGCGGCGCGAAAGGCAAATCCAGCCATGGCCCTGACGGCGGCGGTGGCGAGTCCGTTTCCAGCAAAGGGCTGGCCGATCCAGTAGCCGAGCGTCCCTGTTTCGGCGACGCCGCGTCGAACGTTGGACAGGGTGATGGCTCCATAGAGCGTGCGCCCTGACGGATCGAAGATGAACAGAGGCCACGCATGACCCTGATCCATTTCACGGGCGTAGAGACCGAGTCGGCGTCGAAAAGCAGACCGCGTCAGATCGTCGTCCGGCCAGCTCGGTTCCCAGGGTCGCAGATAGGCCTGGGACACATATCTCAAATCCGCCCAGGCCTCGAAATCGCTGGATCGCGGCGGCCGAAGCATGACAGAGGCCCCCTCCACCACGGGACCGGTCGCGTCCGTCATCCAGTCCAGCAGGGCCATGGAGGGAGCCTATTCCTTTCACCCCCCGTTGGAAACGGCTGTCAGGTCAGGCCCGCCACGAACGCGGGCCCGGCAGAGTTGGCGCTTTTTGGTCCCAGAACGGCGGTGGCGGCCCGACGTGGTTTCAGCGCGCTTTGCCCGGCCACCCTGACCTCGGCTTCGCCAACGGCATCGATCCGGTCCGCAGTCTCGGCTGAAGGAATGGGTCGTCCGAACATCAGGGTCTGGGCCGCCATGCGCCCTGCCCGGCTCGCCGGACTCTCATCGGACATCCAGAGCCCGGCCTTCAGCACCGCCCGGGCGCGTGAGAGTTCACCTTCGCTCGGACCATCCTCGGCCAGCTGGCGGATCTGTTGAGCGGTCAGGGTGGCCAGCTCCGCGGCGCGATCCGCCGCCGCCCCTGCGTAGACCCCGAGAATGCCAGTGTCGTCGTAGGGGTCGTGCCAGGCGTCGATAGCGTAGGCCAGACCCCGTTCTTCGCGCGCCGTCTGGAAGAGACGCGACGCCATGCCACCGCCCAGGATCTCGCTGAACACGCGCATGGCTGGAGCGACAGCGTCTGAGGCGCCCACGCCCGGCAGCTGGAAGACCAGGTTCGCCTGTTCGATCCGGCGCGACAGGCTGGCCGCGCCGCCCGTGAAGGCGGCGGGTGCCGGGGCGTCAGCTGGGGCGGCAACGGCGGTGCCGAACCACTGCTCGGACAGGGTCAACAGCTCGTCCTCGTCCACGGCACCGGAGACAGCGATCACCATGCGGTCGGGCGAATAGAGACGGGCGCGCCAGCCCTGCATCGTCGAACGATCGGCGGCTGCCAGGCTCTCGACCGAGCCGAGGATCGGACGGCCCAGCGGCTGGCCGGCGAACGCCTGTGTCTGCGCCATCTCGAAGACGTGGTCGTCGGGCGTGTCGAAGGCTTCTGCGATCTCCTGGGCGACCACGTCCTTCTCCCGTTCGATCTCGGCCGGGTCGAGCGTGGGCCGAAAGACCAGGTCGGAAACGACCTGCATGGCGAGGGGCAGGGACCCATGGAGGGCCCGAACATCGAAACTGGTTCGCTCGTAGCCCGTCGCCGCATTGATGGAGCCACCATCGGCCTCGATGCGCTCGACGATGTCGCGAGCCCCCATGTCGCCCGCCCCTTTGAAGACCAGGTGCTCCAGCAGGTGTGACCACCCCGAACGGTTCTCGGGTTCCCATCGTGCGCCGCCCTTCACAGCCACCGTCAGAGCCAGAGTTCTCAGTCCCGGCATAGGGTCGCAGACGACGCGCACGCCGTTCGACAGTGTGTGCAGGCGAGCCGTCATGCCCTGCCCCTAAAGCGACGAAGCACCATGGCCCCGGCGACTCCAACAAGCCCGAGCGCGAGGCCGAACCAGGTCAGGGCGTAACCCAGGTGATTGTTGGAAAAGGCGGCGGGCGGGGCGGAGGCCACCAGTGCCTCGATCTCCGGGTTCGGACTGACGAGGGCATAGAGTGTGAACTCTGACGCCTCGCCGGCACCGAGGGATTGGGCCATGCGCGCGTTGTCGCGGCCGTAGAAGACGCGGCCCTCCGGAGCGGGCGTCATGCCCCCCTGGGTGGGCGTGCGCCGCAGCTCGACCGTCAGACTAAGCGGCAGGGTCGACGGCACGACCCGAGGCCGATCGACGACGCTCTCAGGCACAAATCCCCGGTCGACGAGAAAGGTCTGATCGAGCCCCTCCGGCGTGCAGGCCGAGATCAGGCGAAAGCCCGGCTGGCCGTCCTGAATGGAGCGCAACTCCACAAAAGGGGCCGTCGTCAGACCCCGGCAAACGACCAGGGCCTTTCGGAATTCAGGGTCAGAGTCCTCGACGACTTGGGCCATGGGAGCCGGCGGCAGCGAGGCGGCCGCCTCGGCGCGAGCGATCAGGTCCGACTTCCAGTCCAGACGCTGCATCTGCCAGGTGCCCAGCGCGATCAGCACGGCCAGGGCCGGCACGACAAGCGCGATCAGCAGCCAGGGAACGGTCTTTCGGGTGTCAGTCATCAATCTTGGCCTCGCCGGCCCGGTTCTTCATCTGCAGCGCGATCATGACCCCCTTGCCGGGTCGCATCAGACCAAGCGACAGGGCCAGCACCAGCGGCAAGAAGACGCCCAGATGGACCCACATAGGTGGAGAGAAGGCGATCTCGACGAAAAGGGCGGTGAAGACAACGAGCCCCCCTGCGATCTGCATCACGAAGATGGCCGCGCCATCGCCGGTGTTCAGCTGGGTGAAGTCAGCGTCGCAGACGGCGCAACGATCCACCACTTTCAGGAAACCTGCGAACAGCCGACCCTTGCCGCACTCGGGGCATCGGCAGAGCAAACCGGCGCGGATCGTCGAGATCCGCGCCGGCAAGGGAGTGAGGAGGGGTTGGATCAATCCGCCCCTTAGCCGAACGTCACATAGACGAAGGCGAAGAGGAACAGCCAGACCACATCCACGAAGTGCCAGTACCAGGCCGCCGCCTCGAAGCCGAAGTGCTTCTCGGGCCGCAGCTGGCCGGCCAGCAGACGGATCAGGCAAACAGCCAGGAAGATCGTACCGACCAGCACGTGGAAACCGTGGAAGCCGGTCGCCATGAAGAAGATCGATCCGTAGAGGCCCGAGCTGGAGGCCTCTTCGTTGAAGAAGAGGTTTTCGTGCAGGATGTGCTCGTACTCATAGATCTGCACGCCCGTGAACAGGATACCGAGCGCCACGGTGATGATCAGGCCCAGGCGCGCGCCGTTCCGGTCGCCGACCTGAAGCGCGTGGTGCGCCCACGTCACCGTCGTACCCGAGAGCAGCAGGATCACGGTGTTCAACAGGGGAAGTTGCCACGGATCGAGGGTCTCGACGCCGCGCGGCGGCCACGTCGACCAGGCGGCAGCCGTTTCTGCCCAGCTGGAGATCTCGGGGATGTTCGTGCGCGCCTCGTTGAAGAGGGCCATCTCGAAGAACATCCAGAAGAAGGCGGCGAAGAACATGATCTCCGACGCGATGAAGAGGGTCATGCCGTACCGCAGTCCGATGGAGACCACGGGGGTGTGGTCACCCTTCTGACCCTCGCGGATGACGTCCCACCACCAGGCACCCATGGCGTAGAGGGTCCCCGCAAGGCCTGCAAAGAAGAGCCACGAAGTGCCTTCCGGCATTCCGAACAGGCCCTTCATCCACATGACCGCACCAACCATCATCACCGTCACGGTGATCGAGGAAATCAGCGGATACGGGCTGGGATCGACGAGGTGGTAGTCGTGCTGCGGAGCGGCGTGGGCCATGGGGTCTCTACGTCAGGCGAATGCGGAATCTGCGGAAGGCTATAGCGTCGGCTCTCAGCCCGCGCCAGTGGCCGGTGCGTCTTCCGCCGAAGGATAGAAGGTGTAGCTGAGCGTGATCTCATCCACGCCGTCGGTCTCGGCGTTTTCGGCGAGTTTGGGATCGACGTAGTACTGGACCGGGAACTGGATGGTCTGACCGGGCTCGATGGTCTGATCGTCGAAGCAGAAACACTGAAGCTTCTGGAAATACTGACCCGTCTGTTCCGGCACGACGTTGTAGCTCGCGCGCGCCGCGATCGGCTCGTCCGAGGTGTTGGTGACATCGAAATAGGCCAGCCCAGTCTCACCGATGCGAACCGTCTGGGTCACCTGTTCCGCCCTGAAGGTCATCGGCAGGTTGCGGACATTGGTGTCGAAACGGACCTTGATCGTGCGATCCAGAACGACATCGGAGGGCTTGTCCGCCCTCATGGTCGTGCCGCCGAAACCGGTTACCTGGCAGAACAGTTGATATAGAGGCACAGCCGCGAAAGCCGCCCCGGTCATGGTCAGAACAACGCCGGCACAGGCGAGGGCGACCGCCCTGGTCGACCAGCGGGTCTTGCGCTCTGCCTCACTCATCGCGCGGCCTCCGCCACCGCCGCGTTCAGTGCCTTTCGTTCCGTCAGGTTGGACTGCATGCGCAGGAAGGTGGTCAGGAAGATCAGGACGATGAAGCCGACAAGGCCCAGGGCTATCCAGAGGCTGCGGCGGTTGCGGGCCTCGAGCTGTTCAGGAGTAAGGCGCATCGGTTGTTACAGGTCCGTCAGAGGGCGAAGCGTTCGACCAGCAGGGCTGCGAACAGGGCCATCAGATACAGGATCGAAAAGGCAAAGAGGTTCCGCGCCGGTTTCGCCTCCGCGCGGACATCATACAATGCGGCCTCTCGCCCCACGGCCTCCGCCTTGTCCGGCTGATCGCCTGCGCGCGACCGCCAGAGCCGCGCGGCAAGGGCCAGGAACATCAGGCCGCCGACGATCGAAACCGCGAGATAGATCGGTCCACCGAGGCCGGTCAGACCCGGCGCGATCGCCACGGGCACGAACACAAGCGAATAGACAAGGATCTGCAGGCGCGTGGACTTCGCGCCTCGCGCCACGGGCATCATGGGGATGCCCGCCTTTGCGTAGTCACCGGTCGAGTACAGCGCCAGCGCCCAGCTGTGCGGTGGGGTCCACAGGAAGATGATCAGGAAGAGCAGCCAGGCTTGCCATGGGGCCTCACCCGTCGCCGCGGCCCAGCCGATGACGGGCGGAAACGCGCCCGCGGCCCCCCCGATCACGATGTTCTGGGGCGTCCGCCGCTTCAGCATCAGGGTGTAGAAGACGGCATAGTAGACGATGGTCAGGAGCAGCAGACCGGCCGCCATCCAGTTGGTGTTCATGCCCAGAAGCATGACCGAGAACACCGACAGGACGATCCCGAAAGCGAGGGCGTCGTTGCGGCGCAGACGACCGGCCGCGACCGGCCGCCCGCGCGTGCGCCGCATCAGGGCGTCGGTCTCACCTTCCAGGGCCATGTTGAGCGCACCCGCCGCGCCCGCGCCGACCGCGATGCACAGGAGAGCGATGGCCGCCACCAGTGGGTTGATGTCAGCACCCGCAACGACCAATCCCGTGGCCGCGGTGAAGATGACCAGCGACATGACGCGGGGCTTCAGCAGCTGGAAGAAGTCTTCCGGCTGTGCCGTCGACAGGGCGGGGGTGGCGGGTGAGGTCATGTCTTCCTTCTAGTCCTCTCCCGGGAGCAAAGCGAAACGGGGGAGGGGGACCGCGAAGCGGTGGAGGGGGGTAGCTTCAGACACGGTGCGCGTGTCTTCCCCCTCCACCAGTCTTCGGCTGGTCCCCCTCCCCCGCTGAAGCGGGTGAGGATTGCGGTCCCCTTAGTGCTTGTCGGCCTTCACCACCGGCAGCTCGTTGAACTGGTGATGCGGCGGCGGGCTGGACAGGGTCCACTCCAGGGTCGTGGCGCCCTCCCCCCAGGGGTTGGCGACGCCGGCGCGGCGACGGACGGCCGCCTCGATCAGGACGATCAGGAAGACGACCACGCCCACCGCCGTGATGGCGTAACCCCACGACGATACCTGGTTCCACAGCGTGTAGGCCTCAGGATAGTCGATGTAACGACGCGGCATGCCCTGCAGACCCAGGAAGTGCTGCGGGAAGAAGATCACGTTCACGCCGACGAACATGATCCAGAAATGCAGCGCACCCAGGAACTCGTTGTACTTCACGCCGAACATCTTCTCGAACCAGTAGTAGAAGCCCGCGAAGATGGCGAAGACGGCACCCAGCGACAGCACGTAGTGGAAGTGCGCCACCACGTAGTAGGTGTCGTGAAGGCTGTAATCGATGCCGGCGTTGGACAGCACCACGCCGGTCACGCCGCCGACGGTGAACAGGAAGATGAAGCCGATCGCCCAGAGCATGGGCGTCTTGAAGCTGAGCGAGCCGCCCCACATCGTGGCGATCCACGAGAAGATCTTCACGCCCGTCGGCACCGCGATGATCATGGTCGCGGCGATGAAGTAGGCGCGCAGGTTCACGCTCATTCCGACCGTGTACATGTGGTGGGCCCACACGATGAAGCCGACGAAGCCGATGGCTACCATGGCGTAGGCCATCGCCAGATAGCCGAAAACCGGCTTCTTGGAGAAGGTCGAGACGATGTGGCTGATGATGCCGAAGCCTGGCAGGATCAGGATGTAGACCTCGGGGTGGCCGAAGAACCAGAACAGGTGTTGGAACATCACCGGATCACCACCGCCGGCCGGGTCGAAGAACGACGTGCCAAAGTTGCGGTCCGTCAGCAGCATGGTGATGGCGCCGGCCAGAACCGGCAGCGACAGCAACAGCAGGAAGGCGGTGACCAGCACCGACCAGGCGAACAGCGGCATGCGGTGCAGCGTCATGCCCGGCGCGCGCATGTTGAAGATGGTGGTGATGAAGTTGATCGCGCCCAGGATCGACGAGGCACCCGCCACGTGCAGCGAGAAGATCGCCAGATCCATGGCCGGTCCCGTGTGGCCGCTGGTCGACAGCGGCGGATAGATGGTCCAGCCGCCGCCGAAGCCGCGACCCGGCCCGCCGTCCACGAACAACGACAGGCACAGCAGGACCCAGGCCGAGACCAGCAGCCAGAACGATACGTTGTTCATGCGCGGGAAGGCCATGTCCGGCGCGCCGATCATGATCGGCACGAACCAGTTGCCGAAGCCGCCGATCAGCGCGGGCATGATCACGAAGAACACCATGATCAGGCCGTGGGCGGAGACGTAGGCGTTCCACATCTGGCCGTCGGCGAAGATCTGCATGCCGGGCTGCTGCAGTTCCATGCGCATCAGCAGCGACAGGCCGATGCCGACGATCGCGGCGATCAGCGAGAAGCCGATGTAGAGCGTGCCGATATCCTTGTGGTTGGTGGAGAACAGCCACCGGTTCACGAAGGAGGGCGTGTGGTCGTGGTTGTCGTGTGAACCGTGGGGGGCGTCGTGTGCCGCGGTCGCCATCTGGGGGTGTGTCCGCTTCTCGTGTTGGCTCTGGAGCCCCGCCTTACCGGCGGGCCTCCGCGACATTCAGGGAGGCCGGGGCCCCGGCGTTCAGGGTGGGGGCCACAGGGGCCCCGGCAAGGACCGGCACCGGGCCGGGCGGCAGGCCTTCGGCGAAGCGGGTCTTCGCCTGCTCGGCCCAGGCGGTGAACTCGGCGGCCGGCACGGCGCGGACCACGATCGGCATGAACCAGTGGTTCACGCCGCAGATCTGGTTGCACTGGCCGTAGAAGGTGCCGGCGCGGTCGGCGCGCATCCAGGTTTCCATCGTCCGGCCCGGGATCGTGTACTTCTGCACGCCGAGGGAGGGGACGAAGAAGCTGTGGATGACGTCCTGGCCGGTCGTC
>JAIERG010000038.1 GCA_019747095.1 Caulobacteraceae bacterium
CGCGGCGTCGCGGCTGGGGCGGCTGGGCGCGCTCGAGCGCGGCGTGATCACCGGCGCGGTCGAGGGCGCGGCCGGGGGCGTGGTGTATGAGGGCGCGAACCTGTGGCTGCATCATGAAGCCAACGACGACTATGACTTCGGCGACGCCAGCGCCAATGTGATCCTGGGCGGGGTGCTGGGCGGCGCGATTGGCGGCGTCGGCGGATGGTGGGAAGGTCGGGCGGCCCGGCCGCGCGCGCCCGCCGTGGTCGAGCAGCTGAGCCCCGAGGCGCGGACGGGGGCCTTCGCCGACGCCCTGGACGCCGTGATCGAGGATCGCCCGGTCGACCTGGGGCCGCTGCTGGTGCGGCAGGCGGAAGTGACGGACCTGACGCCCGTGCGGCCCGAGGCGCGGGCCTTGCTGGACGAAGTCGAGGGCGAGCCGCTGGGCGCCGCCTTCCGGCCGGTGTCGGCGCCCGACTTCCGCGAGGTGGCGGTGACGCCGCGCGGGATCGAGGTGCCGGTGCGGTTTGCCCTGGTCGAGGCCGACGACCTGATCACCAGCCACGACGACGACCTGTTCCGCAATCCCGAGTATCCGGCCGAGCTGCAGCCGCGCCAGAGGGACCGGGCGGGGGCGCAGGCCAGGAACCGGGCGCTGGAGGCCGAGCTGAACCCCAAGCGCCTGATGGGCGACGTCGGGGCCGAGACGGGCGCGCCGATCGTCAGCCGCGACGGCGTGGTCGAGAGTGGCAACGGCCGGACCATCGCCCTGAGACGCGCCTATCGCAGCCAGTCGGGGGCCGACGCGCGATATCGGGGCGAGCTGGAGGCGCGGGGCTTCGACACCACGGGGATGGAAGCCCCGGTGCTGGTCCGCGTGCGGACGAACGCCCTGGAGGCGGGCGAGCGGGTCAAGCTGACGCGGGACATGAACGCGGAGGCGACCGAGGCCTATTCGCCGTCGGAACGGGCCATGGCGGACGCCGAGGCGCTGGACGACGACCTGCTGGGGATGGTCGAGGGCGCGGACCTGAACGGGGCGGGCAACCGCCGGTTCGTGCGCGCCTTCCTGGACCGGGTCGCGTCGGACGACCTGAACCGGATGACGACCGGGGACGGCCGCCTGTCGGAGGCCGGGCTGGACCGGATCGGGGCGGCGATGACGGCCCGGGCGTTCGGAAGCCGGGGCCTGGTCGAGGCCCTGTTCGAGGCGACCGACAGCAACATCAAGGCGATCGGCAAGGCCCTGGCCGAGGTGGCGCCCGAATGGGCGGCCATGCGGGGCGCGATCGCGCGCGGCGAGGTGCCGGCGGAGCTGGACCCGACCGAGGCCCTGATCGCGGCGGTCGAGTTCGTGCGCCATGTGCGGGGCAAGGGCGGCAACCTGGCCGAGACGCTGGAGCTGACCGTCGGGCAGTACGACGCCTTTTCCGGGTCGGCGATGACGCCGGAGACCGAGGCCTTCATCCGGTCCTTCTTTCGCACGTCCAAGGAAGGCGCTACGCTGTGGCGGTCGCCGCGTTCGGCGTCCAGCCTGGCCGAGGGCCTGCGCTGGCTGGCCGGAGAGGTCAGGAAGGCCCAGCCCGGGCCGAACCTGTTTGGAGAGGTCGCCGATGAAAGCACCGCGAGAAACCTCCTTGACGGGCTCGGGCAATGGTTCGCCCGGCAGGAAGACACCGCCGCCCCGCCCGGGTTCGACTTCACCGGCCCCGACCCCACGGTCGGCGCGCCAGTCGTTGCTGGCCGGGATGCTGGATCACCTGGCGACGCAGCCGGACGGGAGCCCGGGCGACCGGATGCTGGCCAGCAAGCTGAGAAGGCTGGGTTAGAGGGCTACCGCTCGGAACGCGGTTCCTCGCTGCTTGAGCCAAAGCCGCGCGTCGCCAAGGGGGAAGCCCCGCCGCCGCCCAGGGGCGAGCCGTTCGCCGATCCCGAGGTCGCCGCCCTGGCGGCCGACACCGAGGCGGCGCTGCTGCGCGAGGGGCTGGACCCCGCCGACATCGCCGCCGCCACCCCGCCCGCCCAGGACCCGCAGACCGTCGCCGACGCCGTCGCGGCCGGGGCCTTTTGCCTGAGAGGGGGCGGGTAATGGCGGTTATCGCTCTCGCGCCGCCGCAGGTTCGGGCCTGCTGGCCGTGGCATCTGCGCGTCATGGACAAGCAGCTGGGCGACCGGCACCCGCGCGGGATGGAGTGCCGCACCTGCACCGCCGACGTGGCCGGGCCTGCCGATGGGCGCTGGGTCGCCGTCTGCATCTACTGCGCCATGGATCAGGGGATCGTGCCCCTGGAGGACATTCCGCCCTATGACTGACCGTTGCCGAAAGACCGTCCGGGGCGTGGTGGGCGAGGCCTGGACCGACGCCGAGATCGACGACGTCCTGACCCGCCTGCAGCGGGCCAAGGCGGCGGCGCAGAAGGCCGATCCCCTGCTGGACGACCCGGCCGCGTTCGAGGCCGCCGCGCGGGCGATCACCAAGGACGAGGTGCTGGCGACCCTGATGGAGCGCCGCCTGACGGCCTTCTCGGAGCGGGCCAGGGCGCGGCGCGCCGAGCGGCTGGCGTCCCTGCCCGGCGACGAGGCCGACAAGCTGCGTGCCCATGACGTCGGGACCGAGAAACAGGGCCGGTGGAGCGGGGCCAGCGTGGACGCGGAAGGCCGCGCCCGCACCGTGGGCCTGTGGGGCATGGTCGAGCGGGGCCTGTCCCGGCGGCCGGGCCTGCGCAGCCGCCTGGTGTCCAATATCCGGGGCCGGGCCGATCCGGCGTTCGAGCGGAAGGTCGCGCGGGAGATGGCGCGGCTGAACGGGGCCGACATTCCGGCCACGGGCGACGCCGACGCGGTCGAGGCGGCGCAGATGTTCGTCAAGGCCCTGGAGGCCGGACGGCGGATGCAGAACGCCGAGGGAGCCTGGATCGGCAAGATCGAGGGCTATATCGGCCGTCAGAGCCACGACGCCCTGAGGGTCGCCGGCGGGTTCTGGCGCGAGCTGAAAGCGGGCGGCCTGCGCGGGGCGATCACGGACTGGCCCGCCGCGCGACGCAAGGCCAGCGCCAAGGCGTTCCGGGAGTGGCGGGACTTCATCCAGCCCAAGCTGGATCGGCGGACGTTCGACGGGGTCGAGTGGGACGCCGAGAGCGGCTACGCCCTGAAAGCCCAGGGCGTGATCGACGACGCCTATTCGACCGAGGAAATCTTCCTGTACCGGGTGTGGTCCGACATCGTGACGGGGCGCCACGAGCAGCTGGTCGGCATGGCGGACTTTGGCGACTATCGCCCGCCGGCGGGCAAGGCGCGGGCCGTGAGCCGGAGCCGGGTGCTGCATTTCGCCGGGCCGGATGCGTGGCTGGACTATGCCGAACGCTACAGCCGCGGCGGCCTGTACGGGGCCGTGATGGCCGACCTGGAGCGGGCGGCGAGGAACAGCGCCCTGATGGCCCGATGGGGGCCGAGCCCGGAGGCCGCGCGCCGGGCCGAGGTCGAGCGCCTGTCGCAGGCCGCGCGCGAGCGGGGCGACCCCGGGGCGGTGGCGCGCCTGAACGACCGGATGCGCCAGGCCGAGTTCGAGGAGGTCAACGGCGCGGGCAATGCGCCCGAGAACCTGAGGCTGGCCATGGTGGGCCGCACCATCCGTCTGCAGCAGACCCTGTCCAAGCTGGGCGGCGTCGTCCTGTCGGCCATGTCCGACGGCGCGTTCGCGGCGCAGCGCATGAAGCGGGCGGGCGGCACCTATCTGGACGGCTATCGCGGCCTGTTGAAGGGCGTGACACGCCTGCAGGGCCGAACCGGCCGGGACGTGGCCGACGCGCTGGACGTCGGCGCGCGATCGGCGGCGGCGCACCTGACCAGCCGTTTCAACGCGGCGGACGGCCCGCTGGGCTGGGGCAGCTATGCCCAGCGCCTGTTCTTCAAGGTCAACGGGTTCGAGGCGTGGATGGACGGCGCCCGGCGGGGCATCGCGGAAATGCTGTCCAGCGTGTGGGGCGGACAGGCCGACCGGCCGTGGTCGGCGCTGGAAGCCGGGGCGCGCGAGGATTTCGAGCGGTTCGGCATCGGCGAGGCGGAATGGGACCTGGTGCGCGCCCAGGTGACGGCGGCCGAGGACGGACGGCGATACCTGACGCTGGACGCGGTCGAGGCCGTGCCCGAGGACGACCTGCTGGCCTGGAGCGGCTGGACCGAGGGGCGGGGCGACCGGACGGCCGCCATCGAGGCGGCGCGCGAGGATCTGGCGCTGAGGTATCGCACCCTGATCACGTCGGCCCTGGACGACGCCCTGACCGAGCCGCGTGCGCGCGAGCGGGTGGGCCTGACGCGGGGCCTGAAACCCGGGACGGTGGCGGGCGAGGCGATCCGGTTCATGACGCAGTTCCTGGGCTTTTCCCAGGCGGTGATCGGGCGCCACGTCGCCCCGGCCATGCGCGGCTATGCCGGACGTTCGCCGGTGGCGTTGATGGCGCACCTGATCGTGGCGTCGACGGCGCTGGGGTATCTGTCGCTGCAGGCCAAGCAGATCGTGAAGGGGCGCGAGCCGCGCGGCCTGGAGAACGACGAGGGCGAGTTCCTGGGCGACGAGCTGTTCCTGGCCGCGCTGCTGCAGGGCGGCGGGCTGGGCCTGTATGGCGACTTCCTGTTCGGGGAGGCGAACCGCAGCGGGCTTCCGGCCACGGCCTCGACCTTCATGGGCCCGGCGATCGGCGACGCCGAGCGGCTGTTCCAGATCGTCAACAAGGCGGTGTGGGGCGACGACGAACAGAGGGTCGACGCGGGCGGCGACGCGGTGCGGTTCGCGATCCTGAGCGCGCCGGGGGCCAACCTGTTCTATACGCGCTGGGCGCTGGATTACCTGGTGCTGTACCGGATGCAGGAGGCCATGAGCCCCGGCTATATGGAGCGGTACGAGCGCCGCGTCGAACAGCGCGAGGGGGCATCGTTCCTGGTCGATCCCAGCGAGGCCGTGGGAGGAAGTTAGGGCCCGCCCCTCCCCTTTATCCACCCCATGACGGGCCGGGCGACGCTGCGCCATGGCCCAGGCTGTCGAAAATCCCGAGCAGATCACCGTCGCCAGTGGGACGACCGACGTCTTTGCGACGGTCTGGACGTTCGAGGACGACAGCGAGGTCGAGGTCAGCGTTGACGCGGGCGACGGCTATGTCGTCAAGACGGCGGGCGTCCACTACGATGTGTCGGCGGGCGACTGGCTGAACGACGGGGCCGACGTGGTGTTCCGCGCGGGCCAGCGCCCGGCGGCCGGGCACAAGGTCCTGAGACGCCGCCGGACCCCGCGCAAGCAGGAAGTCGCGTTCGGCGACACCAGCCGGTTCCAGCCGACCGCCAGCGAAGCCGCCTATGACCGCCAGACGCGGATGATCCAGGAGCTGACCGCCGAGGTCGGCCGGGCGGTCGTCGTTCCGCCGGGAGCAACGCCCCCCACGATCGAGGACCTGGAGCTGGCGGCCGAGGCCGGTGCGGCGGTCGCCGAGGCGCTGGAGACCGCGCAGCAGGCCGTCGAGACCGCCGAGAGCCGGGCCGCGCCCGACCTGTCGAACGTCAGCGACGAGGACCTGAGCAACAAGCAAATCCAGGCCGAGCGGACGCGGGGGGCCGGGTTCTACAACGTGCTGCGCCTGACGTCGGACGACATCGACGTCACCGGCGCGTCCGACATGGCGACGATCCTGAACGGGTTTCTGGCCGAGGCGCAGGCGGCCGACAAGTGGCTGCAGCTGCCCGGCGGCTATCCCTCGATCAAGCTGGGCTCCTCGCTGCTGGCCTATCATGGCCGCAACAGTGGTGGCGCCGCTGTCGCCAAGTTCCGCATGGACCTGAACGGCGCGGTCCTGAAGCCGCAGATGGCGGACTTCGCCATCAAGGTCATTCCGCTGTGCGCGACCGCCAACGCCGGGCTCGGCTATGGCATCGCCGACCTGGGCCTGGAAGACGGCCAGATCGACCTGGCGGCCAACGCCGGGGCCAAGGCGATCCTGCTGGGCCGGTCCGGCTATGTCCTGGACGGGTTCAAGTATGAGGACCTGATCGGCCTGCTGGTCACGGGCGCGAGCGTCGGCGGCACCATCGAGCTGCGCGGCAATGTCCGACACCTGGACCTGGTCGACATCGTCCAGCGCGACGACGGCGGCATGCTGCTGAACGCCACCGACGAAAACGGCTTCATCGGGGACATCCAGATGAAGTCGCTGCAGCTGTCGGGCACGACGGCCAGGCGGCCGCTGGAGCTGAGGACCGCCGCCTTCGGCGCGCAGATCCGTGGCCTGACCATGAGCGGCGACATCTATGGCGCCGGGACCAAGTTCCAGAACGGCCCGGCCGGGTTCATCGGCGACCTGTGGCTGACGGACTTCCAGTTCGAGGGGCCGCGTGGCGGCGCCTTGCCCGCCGTCGGGGCGGTGGCGCTGGAGCTGTTCGGAGACAGCGAAAGCCGGTTCTTCGACATCTTTTTCAACAACCCCTACTTCAAGGGGTTCCGGGGCCGGGCGCTGCTGTATCAGCTCTCGGGCGGCAGCGGCACCAACATCCAGATCAACGGCGGCGTGACGTCGGAGATCGCCTTCACCGACACCAACGCCGGGGCGATGCTGTGCGTCGGGGCGCAGGGCCTGCATTTGCGCGGCCACCAGTTCCGCGACATCGAGAACGCCTACCCGGTCAACTGGATCAGCAGCACCGACATGTCGGCGATCGGGTGCCGCCTGAGCCGTCGCGCCGGCAATGTGGTGGCCGCCCCGACCGGGTTCGTCGTGGTCGGGGGCGCGGGGATGACCCGCTACGTCATCCGCGACACCATCGCCGAGGTGGCCAGCGGCCTCGATGCCGATGTGGTCAATGACTACACGTCGGGCGTCGTCGCCCGCATCGTCAAGGACAATGTGTCGAGCAACTTCGGCGGGTCCAATGCGGCCATCCCGACGATCACGGCCGCCGACCCCCTGGTCCTGCCGCCCGAGGTGGACGCCGTTTTCGTCTCGGGCAACACGCCCTTCGGGCAGGTGGCGGGCCTGACGAAAGACCGCCCCGAGATCACCCTGCATTTCCTTGGAACACCGTCTGTCTTTTCGTCCAACGCGGGCGGCTACAACGACGTGCGGCTGAAAGGAAACCAGACCTTCATCGCAGGCCCGGGCGCGTCGCTGACGATCCGGCACAACGGAACCCAGGGGATCGAGCAAGGGCGCAGCGACGCCAAGGCCTATCCGGCGACGGTGACGGTCGCCTCGGCTGACCCCCTGCCGGTTCCGGCCGGAGCCCGCGCCGTCATCGTGACCGGAACCACCAGCTTCGGCGCCATCGCGGGCTGGGAGGATGGGCGCGACCTGGACCTGTTCTTCGAGGGTGTCCTGACCGTGTTCGACGGCACCGGATCGTCGGCCAACGTCCGGATGGACAACAACGCCAACTTCACCACGCGCGCCGGGAGTAGCCTGTCGCTGCGAGGCCGTCCGACCCAATGGGGCGAGCGGAGCCGGGCGTTCTGATGGCCCAGTCTTCCCTGAACGTGCTGGAAATCCTGGCCGGGGCGCTGGGCGGCGGGGCGATCACCAAGATCGTCGACGCCATCATGCGCGGCCGTGCCCTGAAAAAAGACGAGATGACCGCCGTCGCCGAGGCGGCCGAGCTGCTGATGGGCGGGATGCGGAAGGACCTGAAGGCCCTGCGCGACCGGCTGGATGAAGTCGAGGCCAAGCACGCCGACTGCGAACGCCGCTGCGACGAGCTGACCGCCGAATTGCGCACCCTGAAGGCCACGGCCGCCCCGGCCCGACCCCGCACCCCGAAGAAGGACACCCCATGAGCGACCCCGAAACGACGCCGCCCCTGCTGGGGCCGGTGAGCATCGACCGCCTGATCCGGCTGGCCAGCCTGACGCTGGCGGTCGCGGCCAGCACGAAGACGGACCCCTCCGACCTGGACGCTGACGGCGCGATCCTTCAGCGGGCCGAGCTGTTCGAGACCTATATCCGCGGCGGCGTGTTCGTGGACGCGGTGGAGGGCCAGCCATGACCCGCCGCCTGTCGGACCATTTCACCCTGGCCGAGCTGACCCATTCCAACACGGCGCTACGCCGGGGGCTGGACAATACCCCGCCGCCCGAGGTGCTGGATCAGCTGATCCTGACCGCCGACCGCATGGAGGGCGTGCGCCAACTGCTGGGCGACAGGCCGATCAAGGTGTCGTCGGGCTATCGCAGTCCCGCCGTCAACCGCGCCGTCGGAGGATCGCGCACGTCGGCCCATCGCACGGGCCATGCGGTGGACTTCACCTGCCCGGACTTCGGCACGCCCGCCGAGGTGGCGGCGCACCTGGCCAAGCACCTGACCGACTTCGACCAGCTGATCGAGGAGTTCGGCGGCTGGGTCCACATCGGCTTCGGCCCCGGCAAGCGGCGGCAGGTCCTGACCGCCCGCAAGGTCGGCGGCCGCACCAAGTACACGCCGGGGATCAAGGGATGACGCCGTGCTGCGGGTGCAGCTGGGCGCTGAATGAACAAACCGGGGCGCACTTTTGCCTTGGCTGTGGGGAGCCGGACCCCTCTTCCGGCACATCGAAAGGGAACTCAGAGCAGATGACCGATCAAGTTTCGTCGACCGGCGATGATCGCGTCGTGAACAACACGATGCGCCACGCCTACCGCGTCCTCAGCGACGCCGAGAAAGAGCAGATGCAGGCGATCAAGGACAAGGGGCTGGAGCTTCATGCCCTGATCGAAGGCATCGGTCAGAGCCGCGAGCTGTCGCTGGCGAAGACCAAAACCGAAGAGGCGGTCATGTGGGCCGTCAAGCACATCACGGCGTAACCATGGACCAGGAACAGAACACCTGCGCCATGGCAACGGACGCGTCGGCGGCCCGCACGCCTTCGCTGATCGTCGAGCTGAACGACAGGGCGGCCGATGTGCTCCGCCAGCTCTTTTTCCGGGGGCCGACCTGGGATGGCGATGTGTCGTCTAAGTCAGGTCGCGATGACCTGATCCGCTATGGATTGGCGACCGCGCATGAAGGCTATCAGCAGCTGACGTTGTCCGGCCTGAAGGTGGCACTAGCGAACGGCCTCGACCGCGCCAAGGAGCGGAAGGAACGGGAACTGTCTGCCGCTCTGGCCGCCTACCGGAGCGCCTGACCATGACCACGGCGCCCGCCCGCATCACCGAAGCCTTCGCCGTGCGCGAGGTGCCCGGCCGTGTGCAGGGCGGGCGTCAGTGCGTCGAGCTGCTGGAGCCGCTGGAATACCGCGTCGGCGGCGAGGACAGCGGACAGATCATTGTCGTGCCGGCGGGGTTCGTGACCGACTTCGCCTCCGTGCCGTTCGGCGTGCGGAACCTGTTTCCGGCGCTGGGGCCGTGGGGCCGCCCGGCCATCATTCACGACTTCCTGTATCGGGTGAAGGGCGAGACCGAGCGCCTGCTGTGGCACCTGCGCGACGACCTGAGCAACGACGAGAAGGGCGCGTATCTGGACCTGCAGCGCGCGCGGCCCGACATCAACGAACACCCCGACGACGCCGTGGCCGGTTACACCCGCCTGCAGGCCGACCGGGTGTTCCTGGAAGCCATGGAGGTCGTCGGCATCCCCGCCTGGCGACGCACCGTCATGTTCCGCGCCGTCCGCATGGGCGGCGGCGGAGGCTGGGGAAGCTAGGAGAGACCACCATGCCACAGACCAATCGAAGCCACCCCACGCCCGTCGAGCTGGGCGACGCCACGATCGCCGCCCTTAATGGAGCCGGCGGTGCCGACGCGGCGGTCATCGCGCCTGTCACCCTGTCGAGCGTGGCATTCGCCGAGCCCTTCTCCACCGAGGGCTACGGCGCGGTCATCTTTCAGGTCACGGCCAATGTCAGCGGCAACACCATCGTGGTGCAGGGGTCGAACGATGGCGGGACGACGTGGATCAACATACCGTTCCGACTGGCCGACGCGGCCACCCTGGGGTCTTTCCTGTCGCTGGCCGGGTCGCCGGGTGCGGCCCTGATTATTCCGTCCATTGTCATGCCTCGGATGCGCTGGGGCCTGACGGCTCAGTCTGGCGGCAACACGACTGTGGCGGTTGGCCTGAAGCGGGGAGTGGATCAGAACACCCTGACGGCGTTTATCAGCAACACCGTTGGAGTGAGCGCACTAGCGGTCACGTTTTGGAACGAAAGCACCACGGCGCTGACAGCGGGCGCCACTTTTACGGGGACTTCGCGAGATACGGGGGCGACTGCCGGTTCAGGAACCTTTGGAAACCGCGCCTACTTCAACGCCTTCGCCTTCGCCGATCAGGCAGGCAACGTGCGGATCGAGGTGTCCAACGACAACAGCACTTGGCGGCGGGCAACAGCGGATCAGGCGGTGGCGGCGAACACGCCCGTGACCCTGAGCATCCCGGTCATGACGCGCCATCACCGCGTCGTCTATGTGAACGGGGGCACCAATCAGGGGGCCTTCATGTGCAACACCAGCTATTCGGCGGCCTGATCCATGACTGACATCAACGAAAGCATCGCCCACCTGACCGCGCCGGACGGCACGAAGTTCCAGGTTCTGGACGAAACCGGCGAGAGCTGGGACGAAGCGGCGACCCACGCCGAGCTGCAGGCCTATGTCGACAGCCTGCCGCCGCCGCCGGAGCCTGAGCCCCAGCCGGAACCGACGCCGGAGCCCGGCGGCGAATGACCCGTCTGCTGGCGCCCCTGATTAACCCCGTCCGGTCGCCCCTGTGGGCGCCGGTCGCGGGCGCGCGCGGGCGCCGGCGGGGGGCGGGCGTGGCTCTGCCTGTGGTGGCATCCTACTCCCAGTCGTCGAACTTCGGAGGCGCGGGCGTCGAGGCCGCCAACCTCACCAACATGCAGGATAGTCTGGCGGAGCCGTTCGCGGCCACCGCAGGAGGTCCCGGCTTCGAAGGCAGCGAGTGGGTCCAGCTGACGCTCAACGCTTCGACGTTCGTCAATGCCGTGACCTTGATGGCACCCACCACAACGGGTGGATGGGGGCCGTCGTATCTGAACACCCGGATCCTCCAGCGCACCAACGACCCGAGTCCTGGGACGGGAAGCGCCTGGACCAACGTGGTGGTCAGCCTGTCCGGCTTCACGGCCGGGTCCTCGCAGACCTTCAGTGTCGGGGCCGCGTGCACCGCGCTGCGGATCATCAACCCGAGCGGCACGATTTACGTCGCCGTCGGCGACTTCCGCGTGGCGTGAACGCACGGGGAACATGAGGCCCCAAAGTCTCACGTGAGACTTTGAAAAGGTCTCACAGTGCCGGGTTTGTTCCGCCCGGATCAGGGCCAAACCCTTGAAAAGATGGTACGTCCTCTCGGGCTCGAACCGAGGACCCTCTGATTAAAAGTCAGATGCTCTAACCAACTGAGCTAAGGACGCACATCGCAGCCGCAAGGACGGACTGGCCGTTTCGCGGTTGCGCCTTCTGGTTCATGAGAGGCGCCCGGTCAAGACCGGGACAGAAAAGGACAGGCGTGCATGAAGCCTCTGGCGGGGGTCCGCATCATTGAATTTGACGGGCTCGGGCCCGTCACCTTCGCCGGCATGGTGCTGGCAGATCTGGGCGCCGAGGTTCTGCGTCTGACCCGCGCGGATGGGGCCTCCCCCTTCGGCGACGTCGGCGGGGCGGTGCTGCATCGTGGCCGCAGTGCCGTTCCGGTCGACCTGAAGTCGCCGGCCGACCGCGCCGTCGTGCTCGACCTGATCGCCTGCGCCGACGCGGTGATCGAGGGCTTTCGACCCGGCGTGATGGAACGTCTCGGCCTCGGGCCTGACATCTGCGCCGAGGCCAATCCCCGCCTCGTCTTCGGCCGCGTGACCGGTTGGGGCCAGACCGGCCCGCTCGCCGATACCGTCGGCCATGACATCAACTACATCGCCCTGACGGGGGCGCTCCACGCCATGGGCGAACCCGACAGGCCGCCCCGGCCGCCGCTGAACCTGGTCGGCGATTACGGCGGCGGAGCCATGCTTCTCGTCACCGGCGTTCTCGCCGCCATCATCGAGGCCCGCCAGACCGGACGAGGACGCGTCGTCGACGCCGCCATGACCGACGGCGTATCGCTGCTCTCCAGCCTGTTCCACGCGCTCTCGGCCAGCGGTCTCTGGTCGGCCGAGCGGGGCACAAATCTCCTGGACGGCGGAGCGCCCTTCTATCGCTGTTACGCTTGCGCGGATGGCGGATTCGTCGCGGTCGGTGCCCTGGAGCCCCGCTTCTACGCAGCCCTGCTGCAGGGTCTCGGCATCGATCCGGTGGAAGCGCCACAGTTCCCCCCCAGCGGCTGGCACGCGCTCCATGCCCGGTTCGAGGCGATCTTCTCGACCCGCGGCCGCGACGAGTGGGCGAACCACTTCGATGGAACAGAGGCCTGCGTCACCCCGGTCCTGACCTTTGCCGAGGCGGCCGACCATCCGCACAACCTCAACCGCTCGACCGTGACCGGTCACCCCCCACAGCCGTCACCGGCCCCGCGGTTCGATGGGCAGATCTGGAGTCCGCCCTCAGCTACGGCCCTGGACTTGTCAGCCGCGCTGGCGCGCTGGCGTTAGGCCGCTTCGGCGGAACGGTGGGCTCTGGGCGCGACACAGGCTTCGGCCAGAGTCGCGGCGAGCAGGGCCGGGTCGATCGGCTTGGTCAGGAAGGCATGGACACCCTCGGCGTCCCACGCCGCGCGGTGAACATCCATGGCGTTGGCCGTCAGGGCGATGACCGGCGTGTTCGTGTTCAGGCCCTCGGCCCGAATGCGGGCTGTCGCGGTCAATCCGTCCATGACAGGCATCTGCATGTCCATCAGAATGGCGTCGAAGGTCTGGCTGGCCGCAGCCTCCACGGCTTCTGCACCGTTCTCGACCAGCACCAGCTGGCACCCGTGCGGTTCCAGCAGCAGCGAGAGGATGCGCCGGTTCACGGCGTGGTCGTCCGCTGCCAGGATCAGGCGGCCCTGCAGAGAATCTTCGCTTGAGTCGACGCGTGCCGGTGCAGCGGCGGCTTCGGCGATGCGTTCAACGGGTAGCGTCAGCGTGAAGCTGGACCCCTGTCCCACCTCGCTCTGTGCGCTTAGGCTTCCCCCCATGATCTCGGCCAGCCGGCGGCTGATCGCCAGCCCGAGGCCCGTGCCTCCGTACCGGCGCGTCGTGCCCGCATCGGCTTGCTCGAAACTGTCGAAGATGTTCGCAAGCCGGTCCGGGGCGATCCCGCAACCGGTGTCGGACACGACCACGACCAACTGCTGATCGGCGTCTCGCCAGGCCACCGAGACGGTGATCTTGCCGTCCTCGGTGAACTTGACGGCATTGGACAGGAGATTGAACAGGATCTGCTGGAGGCGCAGCGGATCCGTCCGGATGCTGTCAGGGACCCCGGGCGCGATCTCCATCAACAGACGCACGCCATTGGCCTCCGCCTTCGGCTGCCAGAGGCGTCCCAACGAAGCCAGCTTGTCTCGGAGCTGAACGTCGGAAGCCTCCAACTGCATCTTGCCCGCTTCGATCTTGGAGAAGTCGAGAACGTCGTTCAGCAGCCCCACCAAAACATCGCCGGCATCGAGCAGCATGGAGACATGTTCGCGTTGCTCACGATCCAGACGCGTCCGCCGCAGCAGATTTGCCGCCGAAATCACCGCATTCATCGGGGTGCGGATCTCATGACTGACGACAGCGAGGAAATCAGACTTGGCGGCGCTGGCGACCTCCGCCTTGCGACGTTGCGCCTGCGCCTCATCGTTGGCGTCTTGAAGTGCCTTGGTCGTCATCGAGCTCTGCCGGACAGCAACCACCAGGTGCGTCATGAACAGAACGCCGCCGATGGCGATCAGGAAGTCCTCGACCCGCCCGGTCGCGATACCCTCCACCACGGGCATGCCCAGAAAGTAGAGGCTGTGGGGAATCACGGCGGCAAACAGCAGCGGGCGGACATGGTGCATGTGCAGGCTGACATGCAGCAGTCCGCCTGCGACCTGGATCATGGCGAACAGACGGCCCGCCTCACCGCCGCTCACCCAGAGTATGGCGGCGATCCCGGAATACACCACGACATTGGCCGCCGCTGTGGCGCAGAGCCCGATCTTGTACAGGGTTGAAGGCTCGATCGTCGGGTTGAGCCGCAAACGGCGGAACGCCAGCCAGTCGACCAACTGTGTTGCTGCGACCGCAGCCAGCCAGACGGCCGGCCAGGCCCCGCGCGTCAGGAACCAGGCTGTCACGGCAATGAACGCCGCCAGACCAAGTCGGGTCTTCAGCTCACGGTAGCGGACCTGGGCGATCATGGCCCAGCCGTTGTTGGAAACGCTCATGCCCTCTCCCATTCGTCGAACACTGGCATGAAGAAGCAAAGGAACCGTTGAAGAGGCCCCCGACCTCGTGACGCGGCCGCAATGGCGAGCTATGGAACGCCCATACTGAAGCCACGTTGTTGCTTGGACATAAGAAGGGGGAAGCAGGTTCCATGAAGCGTATGGTCTTGGTCACGGGTTCTGTCTTGGCGGTTGCCCTTTCCGGCTGCGAGGAGCCGGTCTCGCGCGAGGCCGATTTGCCGCCCCCGGTCGAGGCGACCCCGGCCCCCGCCGCCGAGGACGCGGCCACTTCCGCGAGCGACACTGCAGCGCCTGCCGATCAACCGCCGCCGTTGGACAATGCACAGCTTCCGCCGGCGAATCCGTCGTCGGAAGAATCGGTGCAGCCTCAGAGCGAGACGCTCTTCTACTAAGGGGGGCATTGCGGTCGCCGCCTCCGGCTGGGTGCCGCTGAACAGCCGGGGCCGCCAACCAATGACCCACTGAACCAAGGCTTCGCGTTTGCGATTCTCGCGTCATCACGTCAGCGTCATCGCCGGAGCCGCACTCGTCGGGTGTCTGGCGAGCACCGCTCACGCCGACCCGAGGGCCCAAATTCGAGGTGACTTGCCTGACGAACTGCGCACGCAGCTGAGGCAGGTGATTGGTGAGGTCGATGCCCCTGCCTCAAACCGGTTCGAGGCGCGGCGGCGGGCCCGCGCTGCTCTTGAATCTGTAGAAACCCTGCTGCGCTCCGAAGGCTACTACCAGTCCGTGCTCGACGATCTGGTCGAAGGCGAGGAGACGCCGATCGCCATTGTCTCGGTCGATCCCGGTCCGCGTTTTCTTTTCGCGCCTCCGGGTATCCAGTGGATTGGACAAGAGCCTTCCGAGGAGGTCGTCCGGAAAGCGCAGGCAGACCTGGATCTCGAGTCCGGAACTCCTGGTCGAGCTGCTGACGTGATTGCCGCCGAAGGAAGGATCATCGCCAGCCTGACGGATCAGGGTTACCCCGATGCCACTGTTCAGCCTCGGCGCGTGGTGGTCGACCACGCGGCTTTGACGGTGGCACCAACCTTCCGCATCGACTCGGGCCTGCTGGTGCGGCTGAGTACTGTAACGGTCAACACGGAGGGGCCGACCCGTCCGGCCTGGGTCGCGGATCTGGCCCCTTGGCGTCCCGGTGATCGCTATGATCCCGAGCAGATCGCGGAGCTGGAGCGGAGACTGCTAGAGACGGGGGTCTACGACGGCGTCAACGTGTCCCTCACTCCGCCGGACGAGGCGCTGGCCGATGGCACGCGACCCATCATCGTCACCCTGACCGACCGTCCACGGCGGATCGTCGAGGCCGGGGCCAGCTTTTCCACCGCTGACGGCTCGGGCATTGACGGCCTTTGGACCTACTACAATCGCTTCGGTCGGGCCGACACGCTTCGTTTCCAGGCCCGTCTGGCTGATATCGACAGTCGGCTTGGCGCAGATCTGTCCTTGCCTCACTGGCGGCGGCCTGGTCAGCTCCTCGCCGTGGCGGCGGCCTTGGTCAACGAGGATACGGATGCCTACATCCGTTCGGCCACCGTTCTCTCTGCAGACATCCGCCAGAGGATCGGCAAGACCTCCTGGTTCAGCTACGGGCTCGGCATCGACGCGGGCAAGTACGACGAAAACCGGTTCGACCCGGTCACTCAGGTGCCGCTCTCGATCACACGGGATCTGGCGATCCTCACAGGTCGCGGATCAGCATATCTGGACCAGTCGAATGACCCGCTGAACCCGACGACAGGATGGCGCGCGACCCTGAATGTCCAGCCGACCGCCGTGACCGGAGAGGACAGCCTTCTGTTCTTGAGGGCGGAGGCCCAGCTCACGGGCTACGTTCCGCTTCAGGATCAGGCCAGGACCGTTGCCGCAGGACGGATCCGTCTCGGCTCGATCATCGGCGGGGACGAGATCACCATTCCGGCCGATCGCCTGTTCTACTCCGGAGGCGGCGGCTCCGTCCGGGGTTACGCCTTCCAGGGCGTCGCCCCGCGTCTTCCAGACAATACTCCGCGCGGTGGACTGTCATTGTTCGAGGTATCCGCTGAAATTCGCCGCGACCTCGGCCGAAACATCGGGGCCGTAGCCTTTGTTGATGCGGGTGCCATTGGCTTTCAGGAAACGCCTGACTTCTCGAACCTGCGCTATGCTGTGGGGTTCGGCGCTCGCTACAACTTGTCTTTCGGACCCATCCGCGCCGACATCGCCTTTCCTCTCAACAAGCGAGAAGGCGATGCAGACTTCCAGATCTACGTCAGCATCGGCCAGGCGTTTTGACCGAACCGCCTGACACAGATTCGCCAGAGCCTGCCGTCGCGGTCGGGCGTCCCCGCACGCGTCTGCAGGCTGTCGCTCTCTTTGGCGGCATGGGTATCGCGGGCCTGCTGGTTCTTGTCATCCTCCTGGCCCTCGGTGGCCGGATGTACCTTCTTTCGGACCCGGGTCGCGACCTCGTTTCCAGCTTTGTCAACGGCCAGAAAAGCAGTCGGTACGGGCGTATCAATATCGAGGGCCTGCAAGGCGACCTCTTCGATGACTTTACCCTGACAAGGGTGACCGTGACGGACGCCCAGGGAATCTGGATGGAGGCCTCCGACGTCCGGATCGACTGGTCCTATTGGCCGCTGGTTACCCGCCGGTTCCACGCGACCGAGATTACGGCGGCGCAGGTCCGCGTGCTGCGCAGGCCCGAGGTCGAGCCACCAGATGGCAAGCCGCCGCAGCCCATGCCGATCGACGTCGACATCGAGGCGATCAGGGCCGACATCGAACTGCTGGAAGGATTTTCCCGCGAGTATGGACGCTGGCGGCTGGACGGTCAGGCACGGCTCCCACGCCGGGGCAACAAGGCGATCAGACTCAACGCCGTCAGCCTGAATCGTCCTGGCGATCATCTTCGCCTGAATGCGACGCTTGGCGACGAACCGGAGGACCTCAGGCTCAACCTCCGAGCGGTTGAGGCCAATGGCGGCCCTCTTGCCGGCTCTCTGGGCTACTCTCCGGACCGGCCCTTCTTCGCCTCGGCGATCGTCAATGGTCAGGTCATCAACGCCACGGTGCAGACAGGAAACTTCGTTCCCCTGACCGTTCGCGGAACCTACGGGGCGAATGGCTCGCGGATTTCCGGTTTCGTTGACTTCAGCGGCTCGGAACTGCTCACGCCACTCGTGCACCGCGTTGGAAGAACCGCCCGGTTTGGCTTCGCGTCGGTCCCCAGGCCAAATGACGACACCATCCATAGTGTTGCCTGGAGGCTCACGACGGAAAATCTGGAGTCGACCGCGCGCGGCGAGGTTGATCTGCAGGAACGCCGCGTTTTGGAACCAGGCCTGTCGCTGAGCTTTGCGACTCGGTCCCTCACCCGTCTGACAGGCTCGGAGACCGGTGGAGCGGGGCGCTACGAAGCCGTTTTCACCGGCGACGTGGATCGCTGGACGATCGAAGGCACGATTGGTGTCGATCAACCGACCCTTGCCAGCTACTCGGCCGCGACCCTGGCCGGTCCGCTGTCGCTGTCGGCCGAGACAGGGCGATACACAGTTTCCGGCGACATAACCGCGACGCGCGGCAGTAGCGAGGGCATCGTCGGCACACTTCTTGGCGAAGCACCGCGTGTCCAGTTCGAGGTCGCGCGCCTGTCTGATGGCGCGCTGCTTCTGCAGGAAATCGACGCCAAGGGCGAAGCGCTGACGCTGACCGGCTCCGGGCAGAGGAACCTTCTAGGAGGACTCGGATTCAGGGGTGAAGCCCGGATCACCGATCTCGGCCGTATCAGACCCGGCGCGCGCGGGGTCTTCGGTGGGCCCATCACTGCGACCTCTGCCCGCTCCGGCGCACCTTGGACCCTTACGTTGGACGGGCGGGGGACCCGGCTGACAACGGGTCTCGCAGAGCTTGATCGATTACTGGGTACCACCCCCCGCCTGCAGCTCACCGGGGGCCTCAGCAGCGGCCGCATTGCCGTGGAGCGTGCCAACCTGACCGGCGCTGCGGGCGCGGCGTCGGCACGGGGCCTGATTGAACCCGGGGGGCGGCTCCGCTTGTCCCTGAACTGGAACGCGCAGGGCCCCTTCGGAGTGGGGCCCGTGGCGGTAGACGGCGCAATGACCGGCCAGGGTGCGCTCACGGGGACGCTGGCCCAGCCCCGCGCCGACCTGACAGCGCGGTTTGGCAGGATCGCAGCCGGAGCGTTGCGCCTGACAGACGCCGATCTGATCCTCAGCTTCCGAAAGGGTGCGGACGCCTCGGACGGACGCGTGATGCTCTCGGCTGGATCAAACTATGGCCCCGCGCGGGCATCCGGGAATTTCTTCCTCAGGGGCAACGGCATCCAGCTGTCTGACGTGGATCTGAACGCAGGCGGCATAACCGCCATGGGCTCCATCGCACTGGCAAACAACACGCCTTCCCGCGCCGACCTGGCCTTCACTGCCCGCCCCGGGGCCTTTTTGGCGGCAGGAACCGCCGACGGGCGAATCCGACTGACCGATGGTGCCGGCTCGGAGACTGCCATTCTCGATGTCACCGGCCGAAACGTCCGCCTCGCGGGTTCGCGCTATGTCATCCGCACCCTCGAGCTCAACGGAAGAGGCACGCTGGAGCGTCTGCCGTTCACACTGGTCACCGACGTCGGCGGAGCCACGCCCGTCGCTTTCGATGGCTCGGGTGTGTACTCGCGACTGGGAAACGCACAGACCGTGATGCTGAGCGGTGAAGGCCGCGTCCGGGAGATCGAGTTTTCGACCCGCAACCCCGCTGTGATCGCCTTGGCTGGCGACGGCCGGGTAGCCCGCCTCGATCTGACGATTGGCGGAGGCGTCCTCTTGGGCCAAGTCCGTCAGGATTCGGACGCGGCGGTTGTCCAGGCGGATCTGACCAGCGTCGACCTCGCATCCATAGCTCCGGATCTGCGGGGTAGGGTCACAGGTCGCGTCTCCCTGCGCGGCTCCGGCGATGACTTGTCCGGCTCAGCCAACATCCAACTGGCGAGGCTGCGCAGCACAGATGCGCCACAGGGCCTCACCGTAGATGGCGGGCTCATAGCCACGCTGGTCAACGATACCCTTCGGCTTCAGGCGAGCGCCTCGGGCACGGATGCCGTCAATGCGGTGGCGGATGTCACGCTTCCGGTCGAGGCATCGGCGGCTCCCCTGCGCCTTGCCATTGTCCGGACCCGCCCGATATCGGGCGAGGTCGACATCGACGGCCAGATCCAGCCCATATGGGATGTCTTCTTCGGAGGCGAGCGGTCGCTGGCCGGTCAGGTCGACGCGTCCGCCACGCTCGAGGGCACCCTCGCCGCCCCCCTGATCAATGGTCGCCTCGCACTTTCGGACGGGCGGTTTCGCGACAATGGCTCAGGGCTGACGCTGGACAACATGACCGTGTCTACCCGGTTCGATGACACGACGGCCCTTGTGCAGGCCTTCACAGCAACCGATGGCTCGGGCGGAACAGTGTCGGGCGACGGACGCATCGGCCTGCGCGAAGGATCCGGCTCCAACTTCGAGTTGGCCCTGACGCGCTTTCGGATCATCGACAACGAGATCGCGTCGGCCCGCGCATCCGGTCCATTGCGGGTCGTGCGCGCCGCGGGCGGTAACGTGACCTTGTCCGGCGAAATCAATGTCGACGAAGCCAGGATCGAAGCCAACCCGCCGGGATCCAATGGAATCGTCCGGATGGACGTCGTTGAAGTCAACCGGCCGGGCGGGGACCCAGTCGAGGACGAGAGGGCCGCGGCCCCGAGAGGTCCGCAGATCGGTCTCGACATTCGGCTAAGGTCCCCCGGCGGCGAAGTTCGTGTCGAGGGTCGCGGGCTCAATGTTCTTTTGAACGTGAACGCCAGGGTCCAGGGCACGGTCAGCCAGCCACTCTTGACCGGCACGGCCAATATCGTTCGCGGGGACTACGACTTCGCTGGCAAGCGGTTTGTCTTCGACGACCGAGGGTCTGTTTCCCTGTCGACCCGACCATCATTGATCCGGCTCGATCTGGCCGCCGTGCGGGAAGATCCAGCCCTCACCGCAACCATACGGGTAACGGGTACGGCGGCGCGTCCCGAAATCACCCTGACATCCTCGCCGCAACTGCCGCAGGACGAAATCCTGTCGCAGGTCCTCTTTGGTCGCTCGGCCTCACAGCTCTCGCCCTTCGAGGCGGCTCAGCTGGCAGCCGGCGTCGCCTCGCTGGCGGGCGGCGGCGGCTTCGACGTTATCGGCAATCTGAGGGAGCTGGCCGGGCTGGACCGCCTGTCCTTCGGGGGCGAGGCCTCGGCCCTGACGGTGGCGGGCGGCCGCTACATCACCGATGACGTCTATCTGGAGATCATCGGTGGCGGCGAAGGCGGGGCGGCTGTCAACGTCGAGTGGCAGGTCCGCCGCAACCTCGCGGTCAGCTCCCGGTTCGGCGGCCAGGGCGACGCCAGCCTTTCGATCCGCTGGCGCCGCCAGTCCCGCGTGCCCGGATCGGACAGTGCGGACCGGCGGCCGGATCCTGACTAGGACTAGCGCGCGGCGTCCATCTGGAGCTTGTCCAGCTTGTTGATGCCGCGCAGGCCTGCGACGTGCAGCACGACCTGGATCACCATGATCACCAACGACAGGGCGATCTGCCAAGTTGGGACCGTCGGCGCGTTCGGCACCATGCCCGCGAGCAGGGGCGTCGCCGCTGTCGACAGGATGCCATAGGCCAGGAGAACCAGAAAAAGGATCGCGATCCATTTGCCCGGATTGCGCCACTGAACGATGCCGAAGATCAGCTGGATCACTGCCAGCCCTCCCGTTGCGTAGAGGGCAACCTGTGCCCCCATCGCTGCGGCCTCGGCGTTGACCTCACTGCCTGCAGCCGAGGCGACAGCGTCCTGGATGGCCGCAGGATTGGCCAGCGACCAGGCGATGCTGACGCCGGCGACGATCACGCCAATGAAGATCGAGATCGCGCTCGCCTTGGACGCGGCTTCGGCGTCCGCCTCGGTTCTAAGCGGCGCGGTGGGGTTCATTCCCGAGATCAAGCTGGCCATTGGGCCCTCCCTGCAAAAGACAATGGTCCTTTACATGACAAGGAACCCTTACACAAGCGGAGCTGTGGTCTAGTCAGGCGGTCGGCGCTGGTCCGAGTACAAGATGATCCTACGGCAAACGGCGCAGTCGACGCAGCACGATGGCTCCGTGAAGAGACGAAACGGCAATCAACGTCGCAAGCGAGGCACCGGCCCATCCGCAAACCGAAATCCAGAGCGGGACTGGCGGATGTTCAACCTGGCCGTAGGGTGACGCGATCTGCATCAACAGCGAGTAGCCGAGCCACGCGATCCAGACGGCGGGAATCAGCCACGTCATGTAGCGCCACTGAGCCCAGGCGAGCACTCCGTAAATCCCAATAGCGAAGAGGGTCCCAAAGATAAACATCCAAGGCATCATGGCCTCAATGATGGCCAAAGACGTGGCCGCCTCATCGCCCGACAGACCCTGGGCCGCCGCGCTCGCCTTCATGAATTCGGCGAAGACACCGCCATCGCCAAACAGCCAGGCCGTCGCGGGCAGTCCCGCGATGAACGAGATGAGGAGAGCGAACACAAAAGACTGCGCGGCCCACTGGGCCTCTGCCATCGCTCGCGGTGGGGTGAACGGATTCATCGCCCGTATCCAGGTCTTCAAGCCCGCTGCCATCCTCAGATCGCCTCCACCCTGTGCGAGATGTGCGCGAAGCCTTAGCGCCGGGGTTCACCTTTGTCTTGCGCCCGGCTAGAAGCGGTCCATGCGGATTCTTCAGCAGGATCATGCCGCCCTCGACCTGGTCGGGCGGGGGGGCGCGGTCCTTGTCGACCGCGCGATCGCCTGGGCGAACGTCAACTCCGGCAGCGACCACGCCGAGGGGCTGCAAGCCACCCTCGCTCTGCTGGAGACCGAAGCGATACGCCTGCCCGCCGATGTCAGCCGCGTCCCGACCCAGGGCTTCTCCACCGTCGCCGACGACGGCTCGCTGCGACCCCAGGCCCGTGCCGATGCCCTGAAAGTCACGGCCCGGCCCGAGGCGCCGATCCAGGTCGTGCTGACCGGCCACTATGACACCGTCTACCCGGCCGACAGCGCCTTCCAGTCCGTGATCCCGCGCTCCGACGGGGCCCTGAACGGCCCCGGCATCGCAGACATGAAGGGCGGCATCTCCGTCATGCTTGGCGCGCTTGAAGCGTTCGAGACACATCCGGACAGGGACCGCGTCGGCTGGACCGTCCTGCTGTCACCCGACGAAGAGATCGGCTCGCCCGCCTCGGCACCTCTGCTGGCCGAGCTGGGCGCGCGTGGTCATGTGGGCATGACCTATGAACCCGCCCTGGCCGACGGCACGCTGGCCGGCGCGCGGAAAGGCAGCGGCAATTTCCACCTGATCGTCACCGGCAGGGCCGCCCACGCCGGCCGCGCCTTTGACGAAGGCCGAAATGCCGTCGCCGGGGCCGCGATCGTGGCGGCTTCGCTGCATGCGCTGAACGGTCAGCGCGAGGGCGTAACGGTCAACGTCGCGCGCATCTCCGGCGGCGGGGCCCTGAACGTCGTCGCCGACAACGCCGTCGTTCGCTTCAACGTTCGCGTTCCGGATCAGGCGTCCGCCGACTGGATCAAGGCCGCCATCGACGAGGTCGCCGCCTCCCCTCCCTTCGAGGGCCTGACACTGGCGCTGCACGGCGGCTTCACCCGCCCGCCCAAGCCGATGGACGCGTCTCAGACCGCTCTCTTCGAGGCCGTCCGCCAGACCGGTGCCCTACTGGGCCAGACGATCGCCTGGTCGCCGTCCGGCGGCGTCTGCGAAGGCAACAACCTGCATGCGGCGGGTCTGCCCAATATCGACACACTCGGCGTCCGGGGCGGGCTGATCCATTCGCCGGAGGAGTTCGCCTGGCCCGACAGCTTCGTGGAGCGGGCACAGTTGTCGCTGCTGATGCTGTGCAAGATCGCGTCGGGAGAGATCGACGCCCACACCCTCAAGCGTCTCCGCATGGAGACCCTCTGATGCTCGTCGTCCGCCCCGCCGGTCCCGCCGACTTGGATCACCTGCTGGAGCTGGCCATCCTGTCCGGGCCAGGCTTCACCAGCCTGCCCGAAGACCCTGACCAGCTGGTTGAGCGCCTCGACGTCAGCCGTGACAGCTTCTCGGGCGTCCTGTCGCCCCCGGACCGCTGGTACACGCTGATGATGGAGGAGACCGATACCGGCGACGTCGACGGCATCGCCTCGGTCAAGGCGGCGGTGGGCCTGAAGCGCCCCTTCTTCTCGTTCCGGGTGGCCAATCAGGCGGCGTCATCGCCTTCGCTCAACATCCGGCTCGATCACCAGACTCTGCAACTCGTCAATGAGTGCACCGGCTGGACCGAGGTCGGCTCGCTGTTCCTCAAGGCTGACCGGCGAAAGGGCGGCGCGGGCCGCCTGCTCAGCCAGTCGCGCTACATGCTGATCGGCGCCGAGCCCGAGCTGTTCGCCGACATGGTGCTGGCCGAACTGCGCGGCGTCTTCACGCCCGATGGTGCCTGCCCCTTTTGGGACCACGTCGCCCACAAGTTCTTCCCCATGGACTTCGATCAGGCCGATCTGATGACCGGCTCGACGGACAAGCAATTCATCCTTGACCTCGCGCCGCGCCACCCGATCTACGTCGACCTCTTGCCCGAACCCGCCCGCGCCGTGATCGGCAAGGTCCACCCCCAGGGCGTAGCGGCGATGGCCTTGCTGGAATCCGAGGGCTTCCGCCCCAATGGCCTGGTCGACATCTTCGATGCTGGGCCCACAGTGTCCTGCCAGCGCGACCACATCCGCACCGTCCGCGACGCCCGCCGTCTGAGCGTCCGCATCGCCGAGGACGTGGACGCCGAACTGCCTGCCCTGATTTCGACCGACAGCGTCTCCGCCTTCCGCGCGGTCCGGGCCAAGGCCCAGATCGAAGGCGAAACCGTGCGCCTGACCCCCGAGGTCGCGGACGCGCTCAAGCTCGGCGACGGCGAGGTCGCGCGGGTCAAGACGTGAGAACCCCATGACGGACGGCAAGCTCTACATCGACGGCCGATGGACCGAGGGACGCGGCGACGGCTTCGCCTCCTTCGACCCGGCGACGGAGGCGCGCGTCTGGCGCGGGAACGAGGCCTCGACCGATCAGGTGGCTCAGGCCGTCGCCGCCGCCCGCGCCGCCTTCCCCGACTGGGCCGACCGGCCGCGCGACGAGCGGATCGCGGCGATGAAGCGCTATCAGGCCGCGTTGAAGGCCCGCGCCCCCGCCTTCGCCGAGGCCATCAGCCGCGAGACCGGCAAGGCCCTGTGGGAGACCACCGCCGAGCTCGGCTCCATGGCCGGCAAGGTCGATATCTCTATCCGCGCCTATGACGAGCGGACCGGCGAACGCACGTCCGAGACCGCCTTCGGCCACGCCACCTTGCGCCATCGGCCGCACGGCGTGGCGGCGGTGCTTGGGCCGTTCAACTTCCCGGGCCATCTACCCAACGGCCACATCGTCCCCGCCCTGCTGGCGGGCGACACGGTCGTGTTCAAGCCGTCGGAGGAGACGCCGCACGCGGGTCAGCTGATCGCTGAATGCCTGGAGGAGGCCAACCTGCCGGCGGGCGTCTTCAACCTCGTCCAAGGCGGCCGCGACGTCGGGGCCGCGTTGCTGGATCAGCCCATCGACGCCCTGATGTTCACCGGCTCGGGCGCGGCTGGGGCGCACTTCCGGCGCAAGTTCGCGGACGATCCGCACGTGATCCTGGCCTTGGAGCTAGGCGGCAACAATCCGCTGGTGGTCTGGGACGCAACCGACGCGGAGGCGGTCGCAGGCATTGTGGTCCAGTCCGCCTTCGTGACCACGGGCCAGCGCTGCAGCTGTGCCCGCCGCCTGATCGTGCCCCGGGGCGCGGCCGGGGACGCTGTGATCGAAGCCATCAACAGCCTGGTTGATCGGTTGATTTTCGCCCCCTGGGACTCGACGCCCGAGCCCTACGGCGGTCCCCTGATCTCCAAGCGCGCGGCCGAGCAAGCGCTAGGGGCGCTTCAGCAGCGCATTGGCCTGGGGGCCAAGGTCATCCGTCCCTCCGGCCCCGTCGACAACCTGCCCGCCGCCTTCGTGAGGCCCGCCATCCTCGACGTCACCGGCGTCGATGTCCCCGACGAGGAGATGTTCGCCCCCTTCCTCTCGGTGTCCCGCGTCGCCTCATTCGATGAGGCGATCGCTGCCGCCAACGCCACCCGCTACGGCCTGAGCGCAGGCCTGATCTCGGACGACCCGGCCAACTGGGACCGCTTCATCCGCCGCATCCGCGCAGGCGTGGTCAACTTCAACCGCCCGACCACCGGCGCCGCCGGAGACATGCCCTTCGGCGGGCTCGGCGCCAGCGGCAACCACCGCCCCAGCGCCTACTATGCCGCCGACTACTGCGCCTATCCGGTCGCCAGCTTCGAGGCCGGAGCGGTCAGGAACATCGAGGGCGAGATGAAGGGGCTGAGGTCGTGACGCCCGCCGTCGAAGCCAACGCCGATGGCCTGATCGGGCCGACCCATTCCTACGCCGGCCTCAGCCCCGGCAACCTCGCCTCCAGCCTGAACAAGGGCGAGGCGTCCAACCCGCGCGCGGCGGTCCTCCAGGGCCTCGACAAGATGAAGCGGCTCGCGGACCTGGGCCTGCCCCAGTTCGTCCTGCCCCCGCACGAACGGCCGAATATACCTT
>JAIERG010000100.1 GCA_019747095.1 Caulobacteraceae bacterium
CCAACCCAGCCGATCACAGCTCAGATCAACCTAGGACTCTCGTTATGGCTGGATGAGAAACGGGGGTCACGTCACGCGCGATCGCTGACGAGGGAATCACAGGGATCGACGGTCGTTCCATCGATTTGATGCTGGTGAAGGTAGGGCGGGCTTCCATAGGGCCTTGGCAGTGGGAGCAGCCGCCACTCCAGACAGCAGAGCTTGCGGTTTTTGATCGCATGGGTGCGCCCACCAGCAACTTCATGCTTTTGGGCATGGACTGGCTGAGAGGGCACCGGTTCGTTCAGGACTACCGGCAGCAGAAGGTCTGGCTGGCGGTGCCAGGGAGTTCAGCTTAGGGCATTACGGGCTTTGTCGGCGATCACTCCCTTCGTCTATCATCGCACTCCGATTCCTCGCCTGATGAGAGCCCGATGACCACCAAGCCTGCGTCCGCGCGCTACAACAAGGTGCTGCTGAAAGTCTCGGGCGAGGTCCTGATGGGCGAGCAGGGCTACGGCATCGACATGAACACCGTCGATACCGTGGCCGCCGCGATCGCACGGGTGGTGCGCTCCGGCGTCCAGGTCTGCCTGGTGATCGGTGGCGGAAACATCTTCCGCGGCCTGTCGACGGCAGCAGCAGGCATGGAGCGGGCGAGCGCTGACTACATGGGCATGCTGGCGACCGTGATGAACGCGCTGGCCATGCAGAACGCGCTGGAGAAGATCGGCGTCGACACCCGGGTGCAAAGCGCCATCCCTATGGCCGCGATCGCCGAGCCCTATATCCGCAGGCGGGCGGTGCGCCATCTGGAGAAGGGCCGCGTGGTGATCTTCGCCGCTGGCACCGGCAATCCCTATTTCACCACCGATACGGCCGCCGCCCTTCGCGCGGCCGAGATGAACTGCGACGCCTTGCTGAAGGGGACCTCGGTCGACGGCGTCTATTCGGCCGATCCTAAGAAGGACAAGTCCGCGACGCGGTACGACACCTTGACTTATCAGGACGTGCTGAGCCGCGACCTGCGGGTCATGGACGCTTCGGCCATCGCCCTGATGCGGGAATCAAGGATCCCGATCGTGGTCTTTTCGATCCGCGAGGAAGACAGTCTGCGCAAGGTGCTGAACGGCGAGGGGACTTTCACCGTCATCGGCGATGCGCCCAAGGCCTCGTCCTGATACAGCCATAAGAAACGTACGGAGAGCGACGCCATGGCCAAGCCCGATCTGAAGACTTACCGCGACCGCATGGACAAGTCGGTCGCCGCCCTGAAGGAAGAGTTCGGCGGCCTGCGGACGGGGCGGGCGAATGCGGGCCTGCTGGATCCCGTGCGGGTGGAGGCCTATGGCTCGACCTCTCCGCTGAATGCTGTGGCCGCCATCAGCGTGCCGGAGCCGCGCATGATCTCGGTCAGCGTCTGGGACAAGGGCATGGTCGGCGCGGTCGACAAGGCCATTCGCAACGCCAATCTCGGTCTGAACCCCATCGTGGACGGCACGACGCTGCGCATCCCGATCCCGCCCCTGACGGAGGAACGACGCAAGGACCTGGTCAAGCTGGCCGGCAAGTACGCCGAGCAGCAGAAGATCGCCGTCCGCAACGTGCGCCGCGACGCCAACGACGACCTGAAGAAGGCCGAGAAGGCGGGCGAGATCAGCCAGGACGAGCAGAAAAAAATGGAAACCGAGGTCCAGAAGGACACCGATGCGGCCATCAAACGTATCGACGAAGCCTTGAAGACCAAGGAAGCTGAGATCATGCAGGTCTGAGCCGGGGCTCAGGAACTGCGACAGGACTGGACAATCGGATGACGGCCCCTCCCGGCGCCTTGGCGGACCCCGAAGCGGGGCCACGCCATGTCGCTCTGATCATGGACGGAAACGGGCGCTGGGCGGAGAGCCGGGGTCTTCCCCGGGCCGTGGGACATCGCGAGGGCGTACAAGCCTTGAAGCGGACGGTTCAAGCCGCCCCGGATTTTGGCATTGAATGCCTGACGGTGTTCGGCTTCTCGACCGAGAACTGGCGCAGGCCTGCGGAAGAAGTCTCGGACCTGATGGGGCTGGTGCGCTCCTATGTGGCGTCGGACCTGAACCGGCTGGAACGCGAGGGCGTGAAGGTGCGGGTGCTGGGACGGCGCACCGGGCTGCCCGCCGACATCGCCGCCATCGTGGAACGGGCAGAGCGAACCACGGCGCACAATAGCGGCTTTCTGCTCCAGGTCGCTTTCAACTACGGCGGCCGGGCCGACATCGTCGACGCAGCCCAGAAGTATGTGGACCAGTTGCTGGCCGGGCAAGCGACCGGCCCGCTGGATGAGGGGGCGCTCGGCGCGGGCCTGTCCACAGCCGGTGGCCCACCGGTCGATCTTATCGTGCGCACTTCAGGCGAACAGAGGCTGTCGAACTTCCTGCTCTGGGAAGCCGCCTATGCCGAGTTGGTCTACCAGAACGTGCTCTGGCCGGACTACGGTGCCGAAGCTCTCGGCGACGCCGTCCAGCAGTTCCGCCAGAGAGACCGCCGCTTCGGCGCGATCGCTGCCCGTCCGGTGCTCGCGGCCAGCTGATGGTATCGTTGAAGAACCTCGGAGTTCGGGCGGCGTCCGCCCTGGTTCTGGCACCGCTGGCCGTTTTGGCCATCTGGGCGGGAAGCCTCTGGTTCCTCGCCATCATTCTCGCAGCCGTGGTTCTGCTGGCTCGAGAGTGGGCGGCCATGAGCGCGCCAGGTCGCCGTGATCTGGTTGCGTGGGGCGTCGCTTTGGCCATCATCGCCGCCACCCTCACCGCGCACACGGGAGCCATGTCGCCGGCGCTCGTGGTCCTGGTCTTCGGGGCGGCTGCAGTCGCCGTTTATGCGCGCAGGCTCAAGCAGGAGGGCGTCGATGCGGCCTATGGCGTCCTCTATCTCGGTTGGCCCGCGATCCTGCTCGTTTGGCTCCGCGACGGAGATTCCGGAGTCGGTCTGAGCTGGACGATTCTTGTCTTCATCGTCGCCTGGTCGGCGGACGTGATGGCCTTTCTCGTTGGCAGCATGGTCGGCGGCCCCAAGCTGTGGCCACGGTATTCGCCCAACAAGACCTGGTCGGGCTTTGTCGGTGGACTTGTGGCAGGATCCGCCGCTGGATGGCTGGTCGCCAGCTTCCTTCCGCTCGGCGTCCCAGATCCGATCTGGGGGCTCGCACTCGGACTGGCCGGCGCGCTCGCGACGATGGCCGGAGACCTCTGGGAGTCGGCCCTCAAGCGCCGTTTCGGCGTCAAGGATGCAGGCGGTCTCATTCCCGGACATGGCGGGCTGCTGGACCGTGTCGATGGCCTCATGTTCGCCGCCGTGGTGATGGCAGCGGGGCGGCTGGGCTTCATGATGCTGGACGGGCCGGCATGATCGAGCGCCGGATCACGGTGCTGGGGTCCACCGGCTCGGTCGGAACATCGACGCTCGACCTGATGGCGCAAGCGGAGGATGCCGGTACCGGACGATTCAGCGTCACAGCGCTGACGGGCGGGGCCAATATCGCCCGGCTGGCCGAGCAGGCACGGCGATGGCGGCCGGAGGTGGCCGTTACGGCGGACGAGACGCGGTTGGGCGAGCTGTCCGACGCACTCGCTGGCACGGGCATCGCCGTGGCGGCCGGAGAGGCCGCGATCACAGAGGCGGCGACGAGGCCGACCGATCTGGTCATGGCGTCCATTGTCGGGGCGGCTGGGCTGAAGTCCGCCTGGGCGGCGGCGGCGACCGGGGCGACCCTGGCCCTGGCCAACAAGGAAAGCCTTGTTTGCTGTGGCTCCAGCCTGATCGAACGGGTCAGGGCGGCCGGAGGCCGATTGATCCCGGTGGATTCCGAGCACTCGGCCATTTTCCAGGTCTTTCCTGCCGAAGCACCGGAGCGGGTGGCACGTCTGATCCTGACGGCTTCGGGTGGGCCCTTCCGCCAGACCTCGCGGGAAGCGATGGCCACCATGACGCCCGAGCAGGCCGTCGCTCATCCCAACTGGAGCATGGGGGCCAAGATCAGCGTGGACAGTGCGACCATGGCCAACAAAGGCCTGGAAATGATCGAAGCAGCCTATCTGTTCGGTATGCCATCCAACCGGATCGACGTGGTTGTGCACCCGGAGTCGGTCATCCACAGCCTGGTTGAGTTCATCGATGGCTCGACCCTGGCCCAAATGGGGCCGCCCGACATGAAGACGCCCATCGCGTGCGCGCTTGCATACCCGGATCGCATGGCCTGGCCAGCACCCAGGCTGGATTTGGCGGCGCTGGGTCGGTTGACGTTCGAGGCACCGGATGTCGATCGGTTCCCCGCTCTGAGACTGGCCCGCGAGGCGCTAGAGGCGGGGGGCGGCGCACCGACGGTGTTCAATGCTGCCAATGAAGTGGCGGCCCTAGCCTTTCTTGACCGCCGTCTGGGCTTTCTCAATATTGCCACGGTCGTCTCCCAAACCTTGGAACGGATGACGGCGACGGGCGCGGTTTCTCATGCTGGCGACGGCTGCGAAGGGGCTCTGGCGCTGGACGCCGAGGCCCGACGTGTCGCAGTCGGCTTCGTCCATACACAGGGCATCGCCTCCCAGGCGACGGTCAGACGGTAACGGAGACTCAGACGCCGCATGCTTGATGCCCTGACTACGGCCCTGACCTACGTCGTGCCCTTCCTATTGGTGCTGACGCTCATCGTCACCATCCATGAACTCGGCCATTTCTGGGTGGCGCGCGCGTTCGGTGTGAAGGTCGATCGTTTCGCCATAGGCTTTGGCCGGGCGATCTTTAGCCGGACGGATCGTCACGGTATCGAGTGGCGGGTCGGCTGGATCCCGCTGGGCGGCTACGTCAAGTTCTCCGGCGACATGGATGCGTCCAGCGTGCCCGACAGCCGTGGGCTCGATGCGCTGAAATCGGAAATAAACGCCCGCGAGGGGGCCGGGGCCGAACGCGACTACTTCCACTTCAAGCCGGTATGGCAGCGCATGTTGATCGTGGCGGCAGGGCCGTTCGCGAACTTCGTTTTGGCCATCAGCATTTTCGCCGTCCTCTTTTCACTGATTGGAGTCGAGCTGAGGCCCGCTCGGGTTGCCGAAGTAACGCCGGGATCACCGGCGGCTGTGGCAGGGTTTCTGCCGGGTGACCTGATCACAGGCCTCAACGGTCGGCCAATCGAGGATGCGGGCGAAGTGACCCGCAAGGTCAGCCTGTCCAGCGGTGACGCTGTCCGCTTCACGGTGGAGCGTCAGGGGCGCGAAATCGAGTTGATCGCCACGCCAGAGCGTCAGGTCATGGATGACCCGATCGCCGGGCGGGTCACCGTTGGTCGCATCGGCCTCGCGTTGGCGTCGTCGCGCGCTGAGGCCCGGCAGATCCGTTACAATCCGGTGGAAGCGGTCGGGCAGGGCTTTAGAGAGACGGGAGACATCCTCGGCACCACGCTCACCTATCTGGGGCGCATTTTCACCGGTCGTGAGAGTGGCGATCAACTGAGCGGGCCTCTGGGTATCGCAAAGGCCTCCGGAGCCCTCACCACTGCGGCCGTGGCCGCCAATCCGGACCCTGTGGCGACGACGATCAATCTACTGCTCACTCTGACGAGCTTTGCCGCCATACTTTCGATCGGAATCGGTTTTCTAAACCTGCTGCCCATCCCGGTTCTGGATGGCGGCCACCTGGTCTTCTACGCCTATGAGGCTGTGGCCAAGAAACCAGTCGCGGCCGCCGTTCAGGAAGCAGGGTACAGGGTCGGTCTTGCTTTGCTGGCGGGTTTGATGTTGTTCGCGACGTGGAACGACCTTCAAAAGTTGAACCTGTTCCAATTCCTCGGCGGGCTCGTCAGTTGAGCCGACGCCAGCCCCCGATGGTTTACCGCATGACCCTGACCGACCTCCGCGACGCTAAGACCCCGGCGGCCAACGTCCTAAGGCGTTCATGCGTCGCGACGGCCAGTGTCCTTGCTCTGACCGCTGCTGCGCCATCCTTCGCGCAGACGGCGCCCGCCCCGACCGTTCAGCCGGGACAAGTCTCCGAGCCTGCGGCACTGGCTCCCGAGAGCGGGACGGTGAACCGCATTCTGGTGCGTGGGAACCAACGTATCGATCAGACGACGGTGCTGTCGTACTTGCCGGTTCAGCCGGGTGACACGATCGACCCCGTGGTGCTGGACGTCGCCATCCGCACCCTGACGCGGACCCAGCTGTTCGCCGACGTCCAGATTGGCCTTCAGGCCAATGGGGACCTGGTCGTCGAGATCGTAGAGAACCCCATCATCAATCAGGTGGTGTTCGAGGGAAACAGCGCAATCAGCGAAGACAAGCTGCGCGAAGAGGTCACCATCTCGCCGCGTGGAATCTACACCCGGGCGCGGGTGCAAGACGACGTCGGTTCGATCATCGAGCTTTACCGCCTTTCGGGTCGCATCTCGGCGACCGTGACGCCCAAGTTGGTGCAACTGGACCAGAACCGCGTCGACGTCGTTTTCGAGATCGACGAGGGACCTGAAACCGGCGTTCAGGCGATCACATTCCTCGGAAACCAGGCCTTCTCCGACAGCGAACTGCGCGAGGTCATGGTGACCAAGCAGTCGCAGTGGTGGCGGCTGTTCACCAAGAACGACAACTACGACCCAAACCGTCTCGACTACGACCGCGAGCAACTCCGCAGCTTCTACACCAACCGTGGCTACTATGATTTCCGCATCGTCTCTGCGGTCGCGGAACTGGCGCCGGACAACAGCGCGTTCGCGATCACTCTGACCGTTGATGAAGGCGATCGGTACAACTTCGGCGAAATCAACGTGGTCACCGAGAATGACCGCCTGAACACGGAACTCCTGGAAGCTCTCCTGCCGATCCGTTCGGGCGATCTCTACGAGAGTGACAAGATCGAAAGCTCCGTCGATGCCCTGACGTTCGCTGCGGGCTCTGCGGGATATGCTTTCGTCGATATCAATCCGACCTATCGGCCGAACCCTGAAACCGACACGATCGATGTCACTTTCAACATCGCCGAAGGGCAACGGGTCTACGTCGAGCGGATCAATGTGGTGGGCAACACCCGCACCATCGACCCGGTCATTCGTCGCGAGTTGATGCTGACAGAGGGTGACGCCTTCAATCGGTCGCTGGTTGAGAGGTCGCGCAACAATCTGCGGGCACTTGGGTTCTTCAAGGAAGTTGAGATCGAGGAGACGCAGGGCTCGGCGCCTGACCGGTCGGTCGTCAACGTAACCGTCGAAGAGCAGCCTACCGGCGAGCTTTCGGTCGGTGCGGGATTCAGCTCGGTTGACAGCTTTGTGGTCAATCTTGGCATCTCGGAACGCAATTTCCGGGGTCGTGGCCAGAACCTGGTCGCCCGCGTGGAGTGGGGCTCGCTGCGTCAACAGATCGATTTCCGCTTCACCGAACCGCGGTTCCTCGGACGTGACGTCGGCGCGGGCTTCGACCTGTTCCACTCGCGCTATGACTTCCAGGACGAGTCGTCGTTCGACTACCGGTCGACCGGCGCGGGATTGAGGCTGACCTATCCGCTCAATGGCTACAGCCGCCTGTCGATGCGCTACTTCATCAAGGACGACGAGATCATCGTCCCGTTCGGATACTGCGACGCCGGTGGTTTCGGGTCGCGTGCCCTCTGCGAGCAGGTCGGCGCGTCGCTCAACTCCTCGGTCGGCTACACATTGCTGATTGATCGGCGGAACGAACCGATCCGACCAACCCGCGGCTGGACCGGGTCGCTCCGGCAGGATTTTGCGGGCCTTGGCGGCGACGTGAACTACGTGAAGACCGAGGTCGATGCGACCGCCTACTACGGCATCACCCCGGACTGGATCGTGTCCGTGTCGGGTTCGGCAGGTTATGTCAGTGGCTGGAACGGCGATGCCGTGCGGATCAATGACCGCTTCTTCAAGGGCGGAAACTCGTTCCGCGGTTTCGAAAATGCCGGCATGGGTCCGCGTGACCTGACCACCAACGACGCGCTTGGTGGCAACTTCTACGCAGTGGGTAGTGTCGAACTGACCGTCCCCAACGGCCTTCCGGAAGAGTACGGGATCCGGACGTCGCTGTTCGCTGATGTCGGCACGCTGGGCGTTCTCGACGATCGCTACACAATCGGCACCAACGGCCTGCCCGACACCGCGATCGCCGACGACCTGTCGCTCCGCGCGTCAGCCGGGCTCAGTGTCCACTGGCGTTCGCCCATGGGGCCGATCCGCTTCGACTTCAGCCAGATCCTCAGTGAAGAGGACTATGATCGCACCGAGACCTTCCGCTTCTCGACATCCACCCAGTTCTGATCAAGGGGCCGCTGTGGCCTCGCAAAGGTAAAGCATGAAACTCCTCGCCATCGGTGCCGCCGCCCTCGCGTCGCTCGTCGCCACCACCGCCACCGCCCAGACCCATGGTCCCGCAATTCCGGGGGTGTGCGTCTATTTCAACCAGCAGCTTCTGGCTCAGTCGACGGTCGGGCAGTCAGTCCAGACCCGTATGGAGCAGTTGGCTCAGGAAGTTCAGGGCGAGCTGCAGCCCTACGGTGCCTCGATTCAGAACGAGATTCAGCGTCTGCAGAACGGTGGCGCTGCCGTGACCGACGCGGATCGCCAGGCGCTGCAGGCTCGCATCCAGGAAGCTCAGCAGCTCGAGCAAACCCGGGAGAACGAACTGCGCTACACCCTGTCCGAGCAGCGTCGTTTGATCTCGGAAGCGGTCGAGCCGATCCTCGTCGCCGTCTATCAGGAACGCGGCTGCAGCATCCTGATCGACCGCGAGAGCGTGTTCATTCTGAACCCGGCCATGGATATCACGCCGACGGCTATTGAGCGGCTGAACGTGGCTCTGCCTTCACTCAGCTTCAACCGCCTGGCAGTCCCGGCGCAAGCGGCGCAATAAGCCGGATGGGCATCGCGCCCGATCCCCGCTTCTTTGAAACGCTGGCACCGCTCAGTGTGACCGACCTCGCGACCCTTGCGGGTGGCGAGGTCGTTCGCGACTCAGGCGGGTCGATTTTTCGGGTGGCACCCCTGGGCGCGGCCACCGCAAACGCGGTCGCCTTCATGGGCGACCGCAAGTTCATCGAAGCCCTGAGACTGACTGCGGCGGGGTGCGTGATCGTGCCCGCGAGTGCCGTCGATGCCGCGCCGCTGGACGCATCGGTGATCGTCTCTCGCACCCCGCAGGCCGCCTGGGCCGCGGCCTCGACAGCCCTTCACCGTCCGATCACCCTAACCCAGGCTGCCGAAGGCTGGGCTGAAGACGACAGCGTCATCGTTGAGCCGGGCGTTGTGGTCGGCAAGGGTGCGAGTATCGGCAGTGGCACCCGTGTCGGGGCAAACAGCGTCATTGGTCCGGGCGTCCAGATCGGCCGCAACTGCGAAATCGGGCCCAATGTGACTGTGGCATTCGCGTTGATCGGGGATCGCGTGAAACTCTATGCGGGTGTCAGGATCGGGGAGGCGGGTTTCGGCGCGGCCGGCGGCGCCACCGGTGCCGTGGACGTCCCGCAGCTGGGCCGGGTCATTGTTCAGGACAATGTGACCGTTGGAGCCAATACCTGTATCGATCGCGGGGCTTTTGACGACACCGTGATCGGCGAGAACACGAAGATCGATAATCTGGTCATGATCGCCCACAACTGTGTGATTGGCCGGAACTGCCTGATCGCGGGTCATGCAGGAATCTCGGGGTCGGTCATCGTGGGCGACGGCGTGATCTTCGGTGGAAAGGCCGGGATCGGCGACCACATCAGGATCGGCGAGGGCGCGCGGGTGGCGGCGGGCGCGGGCGTGTTGGCCGACATCCCGGCGGGCGAAACCTGGTCCGGCTATCCAGCGAAACCGATCCGCCAGTTCTTGCGCGAGACCGTCTGGGTCTCCAGACAGGCGGGACGCAAGGGAGCCCGGACGGATGACTGACGACGGCGGCAAGATCGATTACGCCGAGGTGATGCGGCGGCTGCCGCACCGCTATCCCTTCCTGCTGGTCGACAAGGCCGAAGACTTCGTGCCGGCGACCTCGCTGACGGGCATCAAGAACGTCAGCCACAACGAGCCGTTCTTTCCAGGCCATTTCCCGATCGATCCGGTCATGCCGGGCGTCCTGATCGTCGAGGCCATGGCCCAGACGGGCGCGCTGCTGATGTCCAAGAGCCTCGACGTGAACGTGGCCGACAAGGTCATCATGTTCATGTCGATCGACGGCGTGCGCTTCAGGAAACCCGCGAGGCCGGGCGATCAGCTGCACATGAAGGTCGTGGTGACCCGTGCGCGCGGCGACGCCTACAAGTTCCGGGGTGAGACCTTCATCGACGGCAAGCTGGCGGCCGAGGCCGAGTTCATGGCCATGGCCGTGACGGTCGAGCAGCCGGTCGCATGAGCCATATCCATCCGACGGCGATCGTGGACGGCTCGGCCCAGCTGGCCGACGATGTCGTGATCGGGCCGTGGTGCACCGTCGGGCCGGGGGTGACCCTGGCGGAGGACGTGCACCTGGTCAGCCATGTGGTGATCCAGCAGGACACGACGGTCGGGGCGCGGACAGTGATCCATCCCTTCGCCGTGATCGGGGGCGATCCTCAGCACAACGGCTACAAGGGGGAACCCGTGCGGCTGGAGATCGGATCGGACAACTCGATCCGGGAACACGCGACCTTCAATCGAGGCACGCCGCAGGGCTCGGGCGTCACCCGGGTCGGCTCGAACGGCCTGTTCATGACGGGCGCGCACGTCGGCCACGACGCGGTGGTGGGCGACAATGTGGTCATGGCCAATCAGGCGACGCTGGGCGGGCATGCCCGGATCGGCGACCGGGTGTTCCTGGGCGGGCTATGCGCCGTGCATCAGAACGGCCGGGTGGGGCAGGGGGCGATCGTCGGCGGGCTGGCGGCCGTGACGCGAGATGTGATCCCCTATGGCTCGGCCTGGGGCAATCATGCGCGGCTGCACGGGCTGAACCTGATCGGGCTGAAGCGGAAGGGGTACGGCAAGGACGCCGTACGGCGACTGCTGGCGGCGTTCCGCGATCTGTTCGATGGCGAGGGCGTGTTCGCTGACCGTCTGACGCGGGTCGCGGTCGACTACGCCGACCTGCCCGAGATCATGGAGATCGTCGCCTTCATCCGCGAGGACGCCAAGCGGCCCCTGTGCCTGCCGGAGGCCTGAGGTGGCGGCGGGCAAGCTCGGCCTGATCGCGGGCGGCGGAGCCCTGCCGTTGGCCATCGCGGCGCGGTGCGAGGCCGAGGGGCGGGCGGTGTTCGTGGTGCGGCTATCCGGGTTCGCCGACGCCCATCTGGTCCGCTATCCGGGCGTCGAGGCCCGCATGGCCGAGATCGGCAAGGTGCTGTCGGCTCTGAAGAAGGCCGGATGCGCGGCGGTCTGCTTCGCGGGCACCGTGAGCCGGCCCGACTTCAAGAGCCTGAAGCCCGATCTGAAGGGTGCCACGGTGCTACCCGGCATCATCGCGGCGGCGACCAAGGGCGACGACGCCCTGCTGCGCAAGATCCTGTCGGTGTTCGAAGCCGAAGGCTACACCATTGAGGGGGCGGACGACATCCTGGGCGGAGAGACGTTGCCGTCCGGGGCGCTGGGGCGGGTGACGCCCACCGAGGCGCAGCTGGCGGACCTGAGGAAGGCGCTCCATGTCGCGGAAAAGGCGGGGGAACTGGACATCGGCCAGGGCGCGGTGGTGTGCGACGGCCTCGTCTTGGCAGTCGAGGCGCAGGAGGGGACCGACGCCATGCTGGCCCGCGTCGCCGGGCTGCCGGCTGATCTGAGGGGCGCGGCGGGGGCGCTGAAGGGCGTGCTCGGCAAGGCGCCCAAGCCGATCCAGGACCTGAGGGTCGACATGCCCGTCATGGGCGCACGGACCGTGGAGATGGCCGCCGCCGCCGGGCTGGCGGGCGTGGGCGGGGTGGCCGGCCGGCTGATCCTGATCGACCGGGCGGCGATCATCGAGGCGGCGGACCGGCTTGGCCTGTTCATCTGGGGCGAAAGCCGATGAAGATCATGCTGGTTGCGGCAGAGGCCTCGGGCGATGCGCTCGGGGCCGGACTGGCGCGGGCGCTGAAGGGCCGGCGGCCAGACGTCGAGCTGGTCGGCGTCGGCGGGCCGAAGATGGCGGTGGAAGGCATCGTCAGCCCCTTCGATATCGCCGAGCTGTCGATCCTGGGCTGGATCGAGGGCCTGCGCGCCTATGGCCGTGTCAAGGCGCGTGTCGCCGATACTGTGGCCTTGGCCGAGCGCGAGCGGCCGGACGCGGTCGTTCTGATCGACAGCTGGGGCTTCACCATCCGCGTCGCCAAGGCGATCCGGGCGGTCCTGCCGGGGGTGAAGTTGATCAAATACGTCGGACCCCAGGTCTGGGCCTCGCGGCCGGGACGGGCGAAGACGCTCGCGGGAGCGGTCGATCACCTGCTCGCGCTCTATGCATTCGATGCGCCGTGGTTCGAGAGGGAGGGGCTGCCGACAACCGTCGTGGGCTCCCAGGCGCTGCACGTCGACATGAGCGGGGCCGATCCGGAGAGTTTCCGACGGGCGCGAGGGATCGCGGCGGACGCGCCCCTGCTGCTGGTATTGCCCGGCAGCCGGCCGAGCGAAATCCGGCTCATGACGCCCGTCTATGAGGTGGCCGTCGCCCGGCTGAGGGCCGAGCGGCCGGGGCTGGAGGTGGCGGTCGTGGCCGCCGGCACGGTCGCCGAGGTCGTCGCGGCCTGCGTCGCCGCCTGGCCGTTCCGGGCGCATCTGGTCAGCGAGGCCGAGAAGTACTCCGCCATGAAGGCAGCGACGGTCGCGCTCGCGACATCGGGTACGGTCTCTACCGAACTTGCGCTGGCGGGCGCGCCCATGGTCATCGGCTATCGCTTCCAGCCAGTCAGCTATGCGATCATGAAGCCCTTCTTTACCGGCAGATACGCGACGCTGTTCAACCATGCGGCTAATGCCGAGATCGCGCGCGAACTGATCCAGAAAGACGCCACGCCGGAACGCTTTGTCGCTGAGGTGGGGCGGCTGCTGGATGATCCGGCGGAGCGAGCAGACCAGGCAGCTCGGCAGACAGCGGCGCTGGACCTGATGGGACGAGAGGGGCGCAATCCATCGGATATCGCCGCCGACGCGGTGCTGAGGGTCATGATGGCACCGCAGGCTCGTTTGGGCTAGGATCGCATCATGCATCGCGCTCGTCCTCCGAAGAAAAGCGAAACACTTGAGATCCGCCTGCCGCTTGAGACCAAGACGGCGTTCATGGCGCGGTGCCGCGAATCCGGCCGGACGGCCAGCGAGGTCGTCCGTGATTTGATCGAACGCGAACCACTCCGCAGCAAGGCCCGGCTCAAGAACTGGCAGGCCGGGCTTCTGGCCGCGGCGGGTGTCGCCCTCGGCGCGGTTGTGGCACCGTCGATCGCCCAGGCCTTGCCTGGCTCACGTGCCGCCTTCGATCAGCTGGATGCCAACCGTGATGGCGTCATCAGCTTCGCGGAGTTCCGGGCGCACTAGTCGATCGGCTGCAGGAAACGTCCCGCGCGCATTCTGGGCCACGTCCACGGTTTCCAGAGCGCGGCACCCGGTTGCCAGGATGCGACCACCAGCCGGGCCTCGCCGATCAGGTTGTCGACTAGCAGGAGGCCGACGCCGACGTCCGGACCCCAGCGGCTGTCGAGCGAGTTGTCCCGATGGTCGCCCATCACGAACAGTTGGCCAGCGGGGACAACGATGGGCGGGCGGTCATCACCAGGTTGATCCCGGCCGCCGTCGAAGGTGACGTAGCCCCGTCCGTCCGGCTGGCGTTCCTCGACGCGCGTGACATCCCGCATGGGCTGATCGAGATCCAGGCCAGGGCCAAGCGTTCGCTGAGGCAGGGCTCGGTCGTTGACGATGACGAGACCGTCCACCACTTCCACCCGGTCTCCGGGAAGCGCGATCACGCGCTTGATCCAGGTTTCGCGTGGATTGCTGGGACGGCGGAACACGACGACGTCGCCCCGGTCGGGCAGACGGCCAAATAGGCGGCCGGGTGGCAGGGGCGGATGGAAGGGCAAGGACGCCCGGCTCCAGCCGTAGGCCGACTTGGAGACCACCAGGTAGTCGCCGACGACGAGACCGGGTTCCATCGACGCGGAGGGGATGGTGTAGGGCTGCCACGCCGCCGTCTGGAAGAGGACAGCGAGCATCAGGCCGGCACCAACGGTGCGAGCGAGGTCCAGCACGTCGGACAGGATTGAGGTCGAAGCCTCGGGGTCGGGGAGTTGGGTCATCGGGCCAGTCAGGGTCGCGACCGGCATGGGGACAAGCGAAGTCTTGTCCGGACACTCCGAAATCGCGTCCGGACACAAAGGCGATCTCTGGGTGCAGTGACCTAGGCCCAGGCCTGCGGGGTGAACCGTCGTTCGCCGACGATCTCGCCAAGATCCCTCAGCAGCAGGCCATCAACAGGTCGCGTCACATGGGCTCGACGGATCGTTTCGAACTGGTCTGCGATGGCCTCGTATCCGCCCGGGTCAACGTAGCCGACCTCCACGATGAAATCGAAGTCAGCCTCGCCGACATCGGCGACGTGGACGACCGCGTGGGTGAACAGACCGGCGCTGATGGCGGCTCGATCCATCACCAGCCAGTTGAGTGTGATGAACTAACCCAGACGATCCTTCTGGCCCGGCAACGCCTTCAGCAAGGTATGGACGACCACGCTGGGCCGAACCTGGCTGCGGGCGCTACCGGCGAGCAACGCAGCCGAGCCAGCGACGCCAACGGCCAGCAGGCTTCGCCGGTCCATTTAGCCTCGCGACTGGATCGGCACGTAGTCCCGCTGGGTCGGGCCCGTATAGAGCTGCCGCGGGCGCCCGATCTTCTGGGACGGGTCGGCCATCATTTCCTGCCACTGGGCGATCCAGCCGACGGTGCGGGCCAGAGAGAACAGCACGGTGAACATCGAGGTCGGGAAGCCCATCGCCGACAGGGTGATACCCGAGTAGAAGTCGACGTTCGGGAACAGCTTGCGCTCGATGAAGTACTCGTCGTTCAGGGCGATCTTCTCCAGTTCCTTGGCGACCTGGAACAGGGGGTCGTTGGGGTCGCCGACGGCGGCCAGCACCTCGTCGGCGCTCTCCTTCATCACCTTGGCGCGCGGATCGTAGTTCTTGTACACGCGGTGGCCGAAGCCCATCAGCTTGTACTTGCGGTCCTTCACCCCGGCGATGAACTCCGGGATCTTCTCCGGCGTGCCGATCTCTTTCAGCATATTCAACGCCTCCTCATTGGCGCCCCCGTGCGAGGGGCCCCAGAGGCAGGCGATGCCGGCGGCGATACAGGCGAACGGGTTGGCACCCGACGAACCGGCCAGACGCACCGTCGAGGTCGAGGCGTTCTGCTCGTGGTCAGCGTGCAGGATGAAAATGCGGTCCATGGCCTTGGCCAGGATCGGGTTGACCACATAGTCCTCGGCCGGGACCGCGAAGCACATGCGCAGGAAGTTCTCGGCGTAGGTCAGCTCGTTGCGCGGCGACACGAAGGGCTGGCCGATGTGGTACTTGTAGGCGCGGGCCGCGATGGTCGGCATCTTGGCGATCAGGCGGATGGCCGAGATTTCGCGCTGGCGAGCGTCGTGGATGTCCAGGCTGTCGTGATAGAAGGCCGACAGGGCTCCGACCGCGCCGACCATGATCGCCATCGGGTGGGCGTCGCGACGGAAGCCGTCGAAGAAGCGATCGAACTGGGCATGCAGCATGGTGTGGCGCGTGACCACGGTCTCGAAGGCCTCGAACTCGGCCGCCGTCGGCAGTTCGCCGTGCAGAAGCAGGTGACACACTTCCAGGAAGGTGGACTTCGACGCCAGCTGGTCGATCGGATAGCCGCGGTGCAGCAGGGTGCCGGCATCGCCGTCGATAAAGGTCAGGCCGCTTTCGCAGGCTGCGGTCGAGGTGAAGCCAGGGTCGAAAGTGAAGGCGTCGGTCGCGCCATAAAGCTTGCGGATGTCGATGACGTTCGGCCCCGTCGAGCCCGCCAGAACCGGCATTTCGACGGTCTTGCCTTGGTAGGTCAGGGTCGCCGTACCGGCGGGTTTGGACACATCGCTCATAGGGCGCCCCTTCATGCTGGACTGGGTGCGGGCGGCGGGAGACGCCGACCCGAAAACTTACGCACGTTCACTTAGTCTGTTGCAGCGCATCATCCAAGCGCCCGAGAGCCTCTTCGCGTCCCAAGGCAGAAAGGATGCGCGCGATGTCGGGCGAGACGAGGCCGCCAGTCAGGGCCGCGCGCATCGGCGGGCCGATCTTGCCGAATCCCACGCCTTCCTCGTCGGCGAAGGCCTTGAGCTCGGCTTCCAGGGCGAAGATGTCCCAGGACTGGAAGAGTTCCAGACGCGCGCGGAGCCGGGTGATCCGGTCGGCGGTCTCGCCGGACAGCAGGACGCGCGCCTTGTCGTCGAGGGCGAGCGGGCGGCGGGCCAGCACGAAGGCGGTCTGATCCGCCAGCTCGATCAGGGTCTTGGCCCGGTCCTTGACGAAGGGCAGGGCGGCATGGAGCCGCGCCTCGTCTCCTTGGTTCAGCGCGCGTCCGGCGGCGACGTGGGCGTCGAGCGTCAGCTTGGCCAGCCGGTCGTCGGCGGCAAGCCGCAGCCAATGGGCATTGACGTGGGCCAGCTTGTCGAAGTCCAGCCGCGCCGGCGCCTTGCCGATGGCGTCGAGGTCGAACCATTCCTGCGCCTGTTCGTCGGAGAACAGCTCGTCGTCGCCGTGGGCCCAGCCGAGGCGGGCCAGGTAGTTGCGCATGGCCTCGGGCAGATAGCCCATCTCGGCGTATTCGTGGACGGCCTGGGCGCCGTGGCGCTTGCTGAGCTTCGCCCCATCGGGGCCGTGGATCAGGGGGATGTGGGCGAAGACCGGTCGCGGCCAGCCGAGCGCGTCGTAGATCAGGCTCTGGCGCGCGGCGTTGTTCAGGTGATCGTCGCCTCGGATGACGTGGGTCACGCCCATGTCATGGTCGTCGACGACGACGGCGAGGTTGTAGGTCGGGGCCCCGTCCGAGCGCAGGATGACGAGGTCGTCGAGCGCCGAGGTCTCCCAGCGCACGGTGCCCTGCACGGCGTCCTCGACGACGACGGCGGTGTCGAGCGGGCGGCGGAAGCGGACGGTGTGGGGCTGGGTCAGGTCGTCGACGGTGGGCTCCCGGTCACGCCAGGGGGAGACGAAGTCGCGACCCTCGGCCTTCGCCTCGTCTCGAAGCACGCCGGTTTCTTCGGCCGACAGGAAGTCGCGGTAGGCGTGGCCAGCCTCCAGCAGCTGGTTCACGACCTCGCGGTGGCGGTCGGCGCGGGCGAACTGGAAGACGGGCTCCTCGTCGGCAAACAGCTCGAGCCACGAAAGGCCGTCGAAGATGGCTTTCACCGCCTCGTCGGTCGAACGCTCGCGGTCGGTGTCCTCCACGCGGATCAGGAATTTGCCGCCCCGACCCTTCGCGTAAAGGTAGTTGAATAACGCTGTTCGTGCGCCTCCTATGTGGAGGTAGCCGGTCGGCGAGGGGGCGAAGCGGGTGACGACGGGGGTCGAGGAGGCTGCGGGCATGGGGGAGGGGTCCGGTCGGGCCGCCCTTATAGCGCCTGATCCTCTGAATCCCAGCGTCGCCAGGCCGGGGTTTTCGGAGCGGGCGGCGGCGTGGTTGCGCGATCAGGTGGCGGCGCAGAGCCTGCGCTGGCGGCTGTGGGCCCCTGTGGCGTTCGGCGGCGGAGCGGCGATCTACTTCTTCCTGAAGAGCGAGCCTCCGCTGTGGCCGCTGGTGCTGGCAGCATCGGTGGCGTCCGGGGGGTGGCTGGCGGCGCGGCGGACGGGCACGGGACGGGCCGTGACCTTGCCGCTCATGCTGCTGGCGTGTCTGGCGCTCGGCCTGGCCGTGGCCAAGGTCCGGACCGAGCGGGTGACGGCGCCGATCGCCCCGGCGATGGCCGAGCCGACGGTCGTCGAGGGCTGGGTGCTGGATGTCGACAGCCCGGTCGATCGGGGCCATAGGGTTGTGCTGGCGCCGGTGCGGATCCGGGGCCTTGCGCCGGAGGACACGCCGATCCGATTGAGGGCGACCGTGCGGGGCGCGCCGCCGAGGCCCGGCGAGGCGATCCGGCTGTTCGCCATTCTCAATCCGCCGCCGCCGCCGGCCAGTCCGGGAGCCTATGACTTTGGGCGGAACGCCTTCTTCCTGGGCATGGGCGGGACGGCGTTCGGGCTGGGGGAGACGCGGTCGGCGGAGCTGCCCGAGCCGCCGGACGGGCTGAAGCGGACGATGGCGATCAATGCGGCGCGGTTCGCTCTCGCCGAACGGATCGTGGCGCGGCTGGGCGAGCGGACGGGCGGGATCGCGGCGGCCATGGTCACGGGGCACGAGACCTGGATCGCGCGCGAAGACCTGGATGCCATGCGCGACAGCGGCCTGGCGCACATCCTGTCGATCTCGGGCCTGCACATGGCGATCGTGGGCGGGTTCGTCTTCTTTGGGGTCCGCTTGGGCGTGGCGGCTTGGCCTTGGCTGGCGTTGCGGGTCAACGGCAAGAAGGTGGCCGCCATCGCGGGCCTGGTCGCCGTGTGGAGCTATCTGGTGGTGTCCGGCGCGCCGCCGCCTGCACAGAGGGCGGCGATCACGGCGTCCGTGGCATTCGCGGCCATCCTGCTGGATCGGCCCGCGATCACCATGCATGCGCTGGCAGTCGCGGCCATGATCGTTCTGCTGATCCAGCCCGAGGCCATCGTGACACCGGGGTTCCAGATGTCGTTCGCGGCGACGGCGGCGCTTGTGGCCCTGGGGGAAAGCTGGCCGCCGAGGCCCCGGGACATGGGCGTTCCGTTGCCGATCGCGGCGGTGCAGAATGTGCGCCACTGGCTGGTCGTGGCGGTGGTGGCCAGTCTGGTGGCGGGGCTGGCGACGGGGCCGTTCGCCATCCAGCATTTCAATCGGGCGGCGGTGTTCGGGCTGGTGGCCAATCTGGTGACGTCGCCGATCGCGGACTTCGTGATGATGCCGATGCTGGCGCTGGGGGCGGCGCTGGAGCCGCTGGGGCTGGGCGCGCCCTTCCTTTGGGTGGCGGGGAAGGGCGTGGATGCGATGCTGGCCGTCGGGCACTGGACGGCGGGGCTGCCGGGCGCGGTGGTGACCGTGGCGAGCGCGCCGGATTTCGTGCTGCCGATCGCATTCCTCGGTGTGCTGTTCGTGTGTCTGTGGAAGGGGCGGCTGCGGTGGCTGGGGCTGCCGTTCGCCTGCGCGGTCCTGCTGTGGCCGAGGGTGGAGACGCCGACACTGTGGATTGGCGACGCCGGTACCCACGCGGCCTGGAGCGAGGGCGGGCGGGCCATGGTGGTGCGGCCCGGAGTGCGGGAGTTCGCCGCCGATCTGTGGTCCCGTCGGCGCGGGCTGGAGCTGACGCCGAGGCCGGCGGAGGGTTGGGCCTGTCAGCGGACGGCGTGCGCGCCGACGGACGGGGCGGCACCGGTCGCCCTGTGGTGGGGTAAGCGGGAACCTGATGCGGTTCAGCTGGATGAACTGTGTCGGGCGGCGGAGGTGGTGAGCGTGCGGGCGGTGGTCAATGCCTTGCCGCCGTCGTGCGCAGAGCGGCTGGTGCTGGACGGTGTCGACTTCGCGCGGGGCGGGTCGGTCGAGCTGTGGCGCGGCGAGGACGGCTGGCGGGCGCTGTGGGCGGCCGATGTGCGTGGCGACCGGCCGTGGAGCCGGATCGGCGATCCCGACGTCAGTGATACCGGCGGATGAGCCCTACAAGCTTGCCCTGAACCTCGACCTGGTCGGGGCCGAAGATGCGGGTCTCGTAGTTGCGGTTCGCCGGCTCGAGCGCGATGGAGCCGCCCTTCTTGCGCAGGCGCTTCAGCGTCGCCTCCTCGCCCTCGACCAGGGCGACGACGATTTCGCCCGACGTCGCCGTGTCCGACTTCTTGATGACCACCAGGTCGCCGTCGAGGATGCCGGCCTCGATCATCGAATCGCCTTCGATCTCGAGCATGTAGTGCTCGCCCGCGCCCAGCATGGCCTCGGGCACCGAATAGCGGCCGTTGTCGCCCTGGAGCGCGGCGATGGGCGCGCCGGCGGCGATCTTGCCGACCAGGACGAGTTCGCGGGTGTCGTTGGCGGCCTCGACCGGCTGGCTGCGGCCGCCGCCCTCGATGACGGCGGGCGTGAAGCCGGCCCGGCCGCGGGGCGCTCCCGCCGTGGCCTGCTCCGGCAGCTTCATGACCTCCAGCGCCCGGGCGCGGTGGGCCAGGCGGCGGATGAAGCCGCGTTCCTCAAGCGCCGTGATCAGGCGGTGGATGCCCGACTTGGACGCCAGATCCAGCGCCTCCTTCATCTCGTCGAAGGAGGGCGAGACGCCCGTCTCCTTGATGCGTTCGTGGATGAACATCAGGAGTTCGTGCTGTTTGCGCGTGAGCATCGGACGTCGCCTTTAGAACAAGTCGTGAACCGTTGGCGATGTTCTGTAAGTGTTCTTGGTGAATGTCAACTTAACGGGAAACGGGCTCAAGAAGCGCTCGCGTCGCCTCTTCGACATCGCTCTGACGCATCAGGCTCTCTCCGACCAGAATAGCCCCAGCGCCCGCCTCCGCCACGGCCGCGACGTCGGCGGTGGTGAAGATGCCGCTCTCGGCGACCAGCAGGGCGTTGGGCGGGGCCAGGTGCGCCATGCGGGCGGTGGTGGCGAGGTCGACCTCGAAGGTGCGCAGCGACCGGTTGTTGACGCCGATCAGCTCGCCGCCCAGTGACGCCGCGCGGGCCATCTCGGCCTCGTCGTGGGTCTCGATCAGGGCGTCCATGCCGAACCGCCGGGCCTCGGCCAGCAGATCGGTGGCGAGCGAATCATCGACCATCGACAGGATGATCAGGATGCAGTCGGCGCCCAGCGTGCGGCTCTCGGCCACCTGCCAGGGGTCGACGAGGAAGTCCTTCCTCAGGCAGGGCAGGGCGACGGCTGAGCGCGCGGCGACCAGGTAGGCGTCGTCGCCCTGAAAACTCGGTCCGTCGGTCAGGATCGACAGGCAGGCGGCGCCGCCGGCTTCATAGGCGCGGGCGAGTGCGGGCGGGTCGAAGTCGGCGCGGATCAGACCCTTGGAGGGACTGGCCTTCTTGACCTCGGCGATCAGGGCGGGGCGGCCGGGCCCGGCCTTCTTGCGCAGGGCGGCGGTGAAGCCGCGGGGCATGCCGGCGACGAGGGCGAGCGCTTCGATCTCGGCGAAGGGGCGGGCGCGTTTGCGGGCGGCGACATCATCGCGCTTGTAGGCGGCGATCTGTTCGAGAATGTCGGTCATGCCTCGGGCACCTCGGCCGGAGCGGAGGTGATGCGGGCGAGCGTCTCCAGCGACCGGGCGGCCGAGCCATCGTCGATGGCGCGGGCGGCGAGGAGCACGCCGTCCTTCAGGTCGGCGGCGCGGTCGGCGACGACCAGGGCGGCGGCGGCGTTCAGCAGGACTATGTCGCGATAGGGGCCGGGGGCGCCGGCCAGCAGGGCGCGAAGGGCCGTGGCGTTCTCCTCGGCGTCGCCGCCGCGCAGGTCGGCGAGGGAGGCGCGGGGCAGGCCGGCGTCCTCGGGGGTGATCTGGAAGCGGCGGACGGCCCCGTCCTTCCATTCGGCGACGTCGGTCGGACCGGTGGTGGTGAGCTCGTCCAGACCCTGGCCGTGGACGGTCCAGGCGCGGGTTGCGCCCAGCCGGCCCAGCACCTCGACGAGGGGTTCCAGCAGGCGGGGGTCATAGACGCCCATGACCTGGCGGCGGGCCCCGGCGGGGTTGGAGAGCGGCCCAAGCAGGTTGAAGACGGTGCGGAAGCCGATCTCGGCCCGGATCGGCGTCACGTGGCGCATGGCCCCGTGATAGGCGGGGGCGAAGAGGAAGCAGATGCCGGCCTGATCCAGCGCCTGTCTCTGACGTTCGGCCGGGGCCATCAGGTCGACGCCGAGCGCGGCGAGCACGTCGGACGATCCGGACCTGGAGCTCAGCGCCCGGTTGCCGTGCTTGGCGACCTTGAGGCCCGCGCCCGCCAAGACCAGCGCTGCCGCCGTCGATATATTGAAGGTGTGGGCGCCGTCGCCGCCGGTGCCGCAGGTGTCGATGACGTCGAACGGGGTCTCGAACGGGGCGGCGGCCGAGCGCATGGCGCGGGCGAAGGCGGCGATTTCGGGCACGGTCTCGCCCCGGATGCGCAGCGCCGTGACGGCGGCGGCGACCTGGGCGGGCGTCGGCTCGCCGCGCAGGCAGGCGGCGAAGAAGTCCTGGGCTTCGGCCTCGGTCAGGACCTGGCCGTCGACCAGCTTGGCCAGCAGGGGCTTGATCGTGTCGGACATCAGACGACCGCGAGGCGGCGGACGTTGGCCAGGTCCAGGAAGTTGGCGATCAGGTTGTGGCCGTGCTCGGTGGCGATGGATTCCGGGTGGAACTGGACACCGTGGATGGGCCGTTCGTGGTGCTGGACGCCCATGATCTCGCCGTCCTCGGTCCAGGCGGTGACGTCGAGCGTATTGGGCAGGGTCGCTCTGGAGACCGCCAGGCTGTGGTACCGAGTGGCGGTGAAGGGGCTGGGCAGTCCCTTGAAGAGGCCCCGGCCGTCGTGGGTGATGGGCGAGGTCTTGCCGTGCATCAGGGTCTTGGCGCGGATGACGTCGCCGCCGAAGGCCTGGCCGATGGCCTGATGGCCCAGGCAGACGCCCAGGATCGGCATGTCGTCGGGTGCGGTCGTCAGGATCGGCAGGCAGATGCCGGCCTGATCCGGGGCGCAGGGGCCGGGTGACAGCAGCACCGCCTCGGGCCGGAGCGCCCACGCCTCGTCGACCGTCAGGTCGTCGTTACGGATGACATGCGTCTCCGCGCCCAGCTCCGCGAGGTAGTGGACGAGGTTGTAGGTGAAGCTGTCGTAGTTATCGACGACGAGGATCATGGGCCGCTTCTAGGCTGTGGCTTGGCCGCCGCCAAGCGAGGAGAAGCGGCAACCTTCGGTTAACCGAATGGGCGTGAAGTCGCAGAATCCCTGACGAAAGGCTCTGCCTTGGCCGATGCGCTGACCCAGATTGAAGCCGCCCGAGAGCATCTGGGTGTCACCCACAAGGCGTCGAGCGCGCTCGGATTGCTCGCAGCCACAGCCTTGGCGGCGACAACGGCCGTTCTGCTGGCGGGCGTCATGGTGCTTGGGCCCGGTGTTGTCATCGAGGAACCCGCCGTCGAGGTCGCAGCGCCTGTCGGCTGATGTCCGGCTTCCGGGGCTCTCCGCCCGGCCGACCGGGTCTGGGCTTCAACGTCTGAAAAGAAGTGACCCGTCCCCGTACGAGTAGAAGCGATAGCCTGTGTCGATCGCGTGGGCGTAGGCGGCCTTCATGGTGTCCAGGCCTGCAAAGGCGCTGACCAGCATGAACAACGTCGACTTCGGTAAGTGGAAGTTGGTCATCAGGATATCGACCGCCCGGAACCGGTAGCCGGGCGTGATGAAGATCGCAGTATCATCATGGAACGGGTGAATGACGCCATCCGGCGTGGCGGCGGATTCCAGCAGCCGCAGACTTGTGGTGCCCACACAGACGATGCGGCCCCCTGAGGCGCGAACGGCGTTCAGTGCTGCGGCGGTTAGTTCCGACACAGTGCCCCATTCACTATGCATCTTGTGATCGGCGGTGTCGTCGGCCTTGACCGGCAGGAATGTGCCGGCGCCGACATGGAGCGTCACCGCATGGGTGGAGACGCCCCGGCCGCGCAGGGCATCCAGCAAGGCGGGCGTGAAGTGCAGACCCGCCGTAGGCGCGGCGACGGAGCCGTCGTGGGCGGCGTAGACGGTCTGGTAGTCCGAGCGGTCGCGGTCGTCCTCGGGGCGCTTGGCGGCGATGTAGGGCGGGAGCGGCATGACGCCGACGGCGCGTATGGCGTCGTCCAGGGCCGGGCCTGAGCGGTCGAAGCGCAGAGTGACGAGGCCGTCCTCGGCCTTGGCGTCGATGACGGCGGTCAGGTCTGCGAAGGCGACGCGGTCGCCGGGCTTCAGCCGCTTCCCGGGCTTCATGAAGGCGGACCACACGTCGGGCGCGTCGCGGTGATGCAGGGTAGCCTCGACCTCGACGGTCAGAGGCTCCCCGTCTGGCCCGAGGCGAGTGCGGACGCCCGACAGCCGGGCGGGGATGACGCGAGTATCGTTGAAGACCAGGGCGTCGCCGGGTTGGAGCAGGTCGGGCAGGTCCCGGACGATGCGGTCGTCCAAGCCGCCATCCCGCACCACCAGCAGGCGGGCGCTGTCGCGCGGCTCGACGGGACGGAGCGCGATGCGGTCCTCGGGTAGGTCGAAATCGAAGTCGGCGGTCTTCATGGCCGGATCGCATAGAGCATGATCGCTTGAGACAGAACCGCTCTGCGGTTCTGGCGAACGCGTGAATCATGCTCTCGCCGAGATCTGGAGCCTGATTCACGGCATCGGCGGAATCGCGAAGCGATTCCCCTTCAGCCGATCAGGCTCCGGACGTTGACGGTGCGGGCGCCAACCGCCAAACCCGCGCGCATGCTGACCGATCTCGTCCCCCTGGCCCGCGAGGCCAAGTCCTGGCCGTTCGAGCAGGCGCGCGCCCTGCTGAACCATGTCCTGAAGAAGCGTCTGTCGGACGCAGAGCGGGACGCGGCCAAGCTGATGATCGATGCGGGCAAGGCCGATGAGGCCCTGGCGACGTTCGAGGCGCTGAACCGGCCAGTGCTGCTGGAGACCGGATATGGGCCGTCGGGTCTGCCGCACATGGGCACCTTCGGCGAGGTGGCGCGCACGACGATGGTGCGAAACGCCTTTCGGGCGCTGACGGGGGATCACTGGGCGACGCGGCTGGTTGCGTTCTCGGACGACATGGACGGGCTGCGGAAGGTGCCGGAGGGCGTGCCGAACCCCGAGATGCTGAAGGAGGACCTGCACCTGCCGCTGACGAAGGTGCGCGATCCCTTCGGCACGCACGACAGCTTCGGGGCGCACAACAACGCGCGGCTCCGGGCGTTCCTGGACAGTTTCGGCTTCGACTATGAGTTCATGAGTTCGACCGAGACCTATCGGTCGGGACGGTTCAACGCGACGCTGCTGACGCTGCTGGAGCGGTTCGACGCCGTCATGGCGATCATGCTGCCGACGCTGGGCGAGGAGCGGCGGGCGACCTATTCGCCCTTCCTGCCGATCAGCCCGGTGACCGGCCATGTGCTGCAGGTACCGACGCTGGAGCGGAACGTCGAGAAGGGCACGATCGTCTTCGACGACCCGGCGGGCGGGCGCACCGAGGTTCCGGTGACCGGCGGCCATGTGAAGCTGCAGTGGAAGCCCGACTGGGCCATGCGCTGGACGGCGCTGGACGTCGATTACGAGATGTCGGGCAAGGACCTGATCGAGAGCGTGCGCGAGAGCGGCAAGATCTGTCGCGCCCTGGGCGGGGTGCCGCCAGAAGGGTTCAACTACGAGCTCTTCCTCGACATCGAGGGCAAGAAGATCTCCAAGTCCAAGGGCAACGGCCTGACGATGGAGCAGTGGCTGCGCTATGGCACGCCCGAGAGCCTGAGCTGGTACATGTTCCAAAGCCCGAAGTCGGCCAAGAGCCTGCACTTCAACGTCATTCCGCGCGCGATCGACGACTATCTGAGCTTTATCGAGCAGTATCGGAGCCAGGAACCGGCCAAGCGGATCGACAACGCCGTGTGGTCGATCCATGCGGGCGATCCGCCGGAGGTGGCGTCCCCGGTGTCGTTCGCCCTGCTACTGAACCTGGTCGGCGTGGCCAATGCGTCGAACAAGGACCAGCTGTGGGCCTATATGGCCAAGTATCTGCCGGAGGCGACGCCGGAGAACGAGCCCGTGCTCGATCAGCTGATGGATCGGGCGCTGAACTACTATGAGGACTTCGTGCGGCCGACGAAGGCGTATCGGGCGCCGACGGATATCGAGGCGGCGGCGTTGCTCGATTTGGCGGAGCGGCTGAAGGCCCTGCCGGCGGACACGACGGACGGCGAGACGATCCAGAACGAGGTCTATGCGGTCGGCAAGGCGCACGCCTTCGAGCCGCTGCGGGCGTGGTTCGGGGCGCTGTACGAAGTACTGCTGGGCGCGTCGCAGGGGCCGAGGTTCGGCTCGTTCGCCGCGATCTACGGCCTGCCGCAGACGATC
>JAIERG010000206.1 GCA_019747095.1 Caulobacteraceae bacterium
CGATCGCTTCATTCTGTCCGTCCTTCGTTGGGCGGACTCTAGCTATTCCTGAAGGAGTTTCAGGGGGTCACGTCACCGTCTTCGAACCGCTGGCTGACCCCTCCCGCAGCAGGAAAGATATGTTGGATGATCCAACCGCAGCGCGTTCGCGACGTTATCAGTGCGGCGAGTGCGCGTGTATTCGAACTTGATGTGCCGAATGGCATAGGCCGGGACACCCTTGGGGCAACTGGCTGTCTATCTTCCCCGGCCGCACTTGGCGCGCTGACCCGCTACCTCAACTGAGGATGGGTGTGCAGCGTTCATTGCATTCGAAAATCGAGTCCGAGGCCGCCCAAGCCGCTGTCACTCAGCGTGCGTGGTCAGCCTTCGCAGCCATTTCGCGCATGGCGTTTCCGAGCGTGGCTTCAACAGTCGCAACGAGGACGTCCCGCAAAAGCGGTTTGGACAGGGTGGCGTTCGCCCCAAAAACAGCGGCAGGTCTCAACAGGGTCGACCGGTCCATCCGTCCTCCGCTGGAAATCGCAATGATGGGCACCCCCGATCCTGCCTTGCGCAACGCGAGAATGGTCTCGAGGCCATCCATATTGGGCATCAACATGTCGACGATCAGGAGGTCGATCTGAACGGTCGCCACCATGTCGAGCGCCTCCTGACCATCATTGGCTTCAAGAACAGAGTGGCCAGCGGCTTCAAGGAATTCGCTGACTGTAAGTCGGACAATCGGATCATCGTCGGCAATGAGGATGATGGCCATGGGTTAAGCCGCCTTGCTTTCGGCGCGATCCAGATTCGCCAGCGCCATGGGACGATGGAAGAAGTAGCCCTGCATCATATGGACGCCTGCAACGCGAAGAAAGTCGGCCTGTTCCGCTGTCTCAACACCCTCGCAGACGATCGTCATGCCAATCGCGCGTCCTACTCCGATAACCGCGTGAATGATCGCGGCGGAGGCTGTATCTCGCGTTGCACTATCCACGAAGCTCCGGTCGATCTTGAGCGTATTGAAACGCAGCGACTTGAGCGCCTGCAAACTCGTGAAACCCGTTCCGAAGTCGTCCAGAGCAATGGACACTCCGTCTGCACGCAAGGCATCGATTGTCCGCGACGCCGCCTGGATGTCGAGGATGGCAGTCTCTGTGACCTCGATTTCAAGCCGTTCTGCAGGATAACCAGTTTCCTCCAGGGCGCGCCGGACACGTCCGGCAAAGCCTGCGTCCTGAAACTCTTTCGCCGACGCGTTTATGGACACGCGAAGCCCTGCCCAATCCAGTGTGTCCCGCATCACAGTCCGAAGGGCATAGTCCGTCAGGCTCTCCACAGCTCCCGCTGCTTCGAGGGCCGGAATGAACTGGTCAGGGCTTCGGAGTCCCTGGACTGGATCGATCCAGCGGACGAGCGCCTCGACCTTGCTGACCGGATGACCCAGACGATCCACCATGGGCTGGTAGACGAACGAGATGTGGCCCTGCGCGACCGCGTTGGCAAACTCCGCTTGCGGGCTCAGGGTTGCGGGCGTTGGGGTATCGTCCTCCTGCATCGCCGTCATCGTCCGCTGCAGCATCTTGGCGAGCGCCTCGACAGACTGAGCACGCGCCTGACCGGCATCGGCAGAATGCTCCAGGTCTTGGGCGAGGCGGGCGACACCAGCTGCCCCGAGGCTCAGGCTCATGGACCGCAGCGCATGGGCGGCCCGCCCGACACTTGCCTGATCGTCTTGGGCGATTGCCTTGATCATGTCCCGCAGGCGAGCCGGGGCGTTCTCGGCAAAGAGCTTGTGAACCTTTTCGAAGAACTGCACCCGCCCGTTCGTCTTCATGTTCAGCAGCTCGTTTCTGACCACGGGATCGAACAGGTCAGCATCGGCGGCACTGCCACTCTGTTCCGACATGGGCTGCCCGCTTGCCAACTGAGCATGCTCGCTGCAGTGACGCGCCAGCTCGCCGGCGATGTCGGCAAGTGAGAATGGCTTGTGAACTTGCCCGTCCATGCCGCAACTCCGCCACGCATTCGCGGCGGGCCCCACCACGTGGGCGGTCAAGGCAACGATTGGCACGCGTGGTCGACCGCTCCGGGCCTCTTCAGCCCGGATCTTGCGGGTCGCCTCAAATCCGTCGAGTTCCGGCATGGAACCATCCATGAGAACCAGATCGAAGGCCTGTGTTCGGAGCCGCTCGATTGCCTCAAGCCCGTCTTCGGCCGTCTCAACGGTAACAGCCAGTCGAGAAAGAGCCTCAGACGCAACCTCGCGGTTCACCTCTGAATCGTCGACGACCAACACACGAGCCCCAGGATAAACGGTCCTGACGGCCACCGCTGCGGGGGCTTCTTCCAGCCGCGGAGCCTCACCACGCGAGAGTTGCAGCAGGAGCGTGACCAGATCGGCACGTCTGATGGGCCGTACAACGGCGCACACCTCGGGATGTCGGCGCTGCACCGATGCCGCTTCCTCGTCGCTGACGCAAACGGCGATGGTCGACGGCCCCGCAGGGGTGTGGGCGGAACCGAAACCACAGGGCGCATTCTCCACGCACCCCACGCCGAACGCTTGAAGGTACGACGCCAGGGCCTGCCCCGTAAGTCCGGCAACGTCCTTCACGTGAACGGACCAGCCCTTCGGGAAATCGAGGTCGGACATGGCTTCCACTCGAGGCAGCGGCGCTACGAAGGCGAATACCGAGCCCTCCCCGACCGTGCTGCTCAAGTCCCATTGCCCGCCCATCGAGCGTACCAGTCGATCACAGATGGCGAGTCCGAGGCCGGTTCCGCCATGCTTACGGGTGGTGGTCTGGTCCTGCTGGGTGAACGCATCGAACAGAGACGGTAGCCTGTCCGCAGGTATGCCCGGACCTGTATCGCAAACCGCAATCCGCACGCCTGCCTCAGCCTGCGTGATCTCGATCAGGACGCCGCCCGCTTCGGTGAACTTGATGGCGTTGTTCACGAGGTTGCCGATAACCTGTCGAAGACGCACGGGGTCGCCGAGCACCTTCGCGAGCTTCGGCTCAACAAACACGGCAAGCTCGAGCCCTTTATCGCGCGCTTTTGCTGCAAACAGGCTGGCAACGTCCTCAGCCGCTTCGGCGAGGCCCATCTCAATGGCTTCCAGGTCCATCTTGCCGGCCTCGACTTTCGAAAAGTCGAGGATGTCATTGATGATGCTGAGGAGAGACTTGCCGGATTTCGAGATGGTTCCCACATAGCGGTCCAGACGTGGCGGCAGATCCGATTGAGCCAACATCTCGCTGAGGGCGAGAATGCCATTCAGCGGAGTTCGGATCTCATGGCTCATCACCGCAAGGAAGTCAGACTTGGCGGCGTTGGCCTGTTCGGCGGCGTCTCTTGCGACCACCAACTCCGCTGTCCGGGCAGCCACCTCGCCCTCAAGGCCTTCCACATGGGCCGCGATCTGGGCATCACGCTCCCGGATGCCGACCAACAGTGTGTCGAAGCCCTGCACAAGGTCTGCGACCTCCCCATCGGCCTCCACAGCGATCGGCATCGTGAAATCTCGCGTGGCATGGAGCCGGTTCACGAGGCCTGCTAGCGTGACAATAGGCCGGATTATTCGATGAGCCAGTTGGAGCGCCACGAACAACCCGACACCGACTGCTGCCAGTGCGCCAGCAAGGGACGCCCACACGGTCGAGAGAACTCGAGACCGCAACTGAGGGATCCGTGAGAACAGAGTGATCGAACCGACCGTCTCTCCATCGCTGACCACGGGCGTCGTGACCTGGATCGAGCCCGTTGTCAGGATGCTCCAGAGCGACGGGCGGTCGTCCTCCCCGAACACCTGCGCATCAGTCAGCAGGCGCGCGCCTCCACCCGTCTCGGCCAGCAACCCATCGGGGCCCTCGACACGAGCATAGCTGATGTCAGGCATCTGGCCGATCGCGCGGATCGCGACGAACGCCTCCTGGCGATCACGGCGCTGAACCGCAACCGCGGAAAAAGACGCGATGACATGCGCGGTCTGCGTGAGCCGGTCCGTTTCCAGTTGCGCTTGCCTTCGCAGCTCCATCCAGGTCGAGACCAGGGCGGTGATCACGAAGGCGACCAGAAGCGAAAGCAGCACAGCCGCCGCCAGCTTTCGCGCCAATCCGACTTTCAAAAATGCCGGTGAGTTCAACAGAGCTGTATGACCGTAGTGTTTTTCTTGAGATGTCACCTGATACGACACGTTAATGACTAACCGCTTAAGTGGGCCGCGCAGCCACGAAAGGCCGCGAGGACTCGAGCGAAGAACACCTCAATGTCCGGCTTCTTTTATGCCTTGAACGAGCACGCCCGGCTCTTGTTCGTTGATGACGATCCGATTCTGCGCGAGTTCGCCCAGGTGAACCTCGCGTCGGCCCTCGCTGGGGTCGATGTCGCAGCCGATGGCGTCGAGGCCATAGAAGCCCTCTCGAGAGAGTCTTACGACGTCGTTCTGGTGGATCTGCACATGCCGCGCATGGATGGCTTGGCCCTTCTCACCGCCATTCGGCAGAACCCGTCGCTCACGCATTTGCCCGTGATCGTCGAAACCGGGCGCGAGGACGTCGAGTCCATTGATCGGGCCTATCAGGCGGGCGCAACCGGCTTTGTTACCAAGCCATTAAACTGGCGACTGCTGGGATACCAGATCCATTATGTGCTGCGGTCGGCGCGGACCGAGGCTGCGCTGCGTGGCAGTCGTGAAGACGCTGTGGCGGCCTGATCGATGATGCGGTCCGTGAACAGTCTCTGGACTCGCATGAGGGCGTTTCCTCGCCACGAGGGCGGGCAGATCGCGCTCATATTTGCGATTGGACTGCCGGTTCTGGCCATGGTTGTGGCGGGAGGCATTGATCTGACGCGGGTCGCAGCCGACCGTTCCCGGATGCAGGATATCGCCGACGCCGCCGCGCTCGCCGGCGCGACTGAACTCGCTCTCATCATCCGCGAGGACGTGGCTGTCGCCCGCGTGGACGGCATGGTCGAGTCCAATATCGGCGAGTGGGGCAACGCCCCGGAAATCGTTCACCAGGCGCAAGTGATTGAGGACGGCCCCCGGCGGATCATGGAAGTTCGGATGGATGGGGTTTCTCCGTCGTTCTTCATGAACCTGCTGCCCCCCGGTGGATGGCGTTACTCGGTCGTGTCGAGAGCAGTGTCGGTGGGGCAAACGCCGCTCTGTGTCATCGCAAGTGCCTCGTCCGACACCAAGGTCATCAACCTCCTGAACTCCAGCCGCCTGCGCGCGCCGGAGTGCCTTGTTCATTCCAACCAGGACATCATCGTCGAAGGGGGAAGGATCGAGGCAGAACTCGTCCAGGCCGTGGGCCGGGCCACCGGCCAGATCAGTCCGGCCCCCGGGACAGGGGCCGCGGAGATCGCTGACCCCTTCGAGACGATGGAGATTCTGGAGGGTCAGCGTTGCTCCCGAAGCCGCCACAACGGGTCCTACTCAACCGGCGTGATCCGTCTGGAACCCGGTGTTCATTGTGGAGCTCACATCTTGTCCGGCAATGCCCGTCTGGAGTTGGCCCCTGGCGAACACTGGTTCCAGAATGGATCGCTCGTTCTGAAGGACGACTCCGAACTGGTCGGTACGGATGTGGTGGCCTTCTTCGACCGTGCATCACGTTTCGAATTTCGCGATCGCGCAGAGGTCAATCTGGATGGTCGAAAGTCTGGTGTGTTCGCCGGCATGGTATTGGTCGCGTCCAGGAATAACCAACAGGACTTCATCATCACCAGCGAGCACGTCGAGCGCCTGCTCGGCGTGATCTACGTCCCTGCTGCTCGACTGGTTGTCGAAGGGCGGGCTGAGGTCGCACGCGAGAGCGCGTGGACCGTGATCGTCGCCAGGATGATACAGCTGAAGGGCTCCCCTTCCCTGGTGATCAATGCCGACTATGACGCCAGCGATGTCCCTGTCCCCTCGGGTGTCGGTCCCCGGCAGGCCGGCTCCCGGCTGCTGGACTGACCTTGACGGCGAAATCCGGAACTCTGAAGGCCGCGCAGTTCGCGGCCGGACGACACTTCTGGACGCTTTTGTGCAATGGAAGAAAATGTCGTAAGTCTGACGGAGTGGCTCTGGTTGTCGCCCTCTTGCCGTGGACTTGTGCGCGCGACGTCGTCGGGATTCGGGTAACCGGAGTTTGCTGGCAGCTTGGCGCGGGGTGAAAGAACGAATGCCGTCAGCTTGGCTACGCTCGTTGGTCGTTCTGCCGGTTCTCTGCAGTCTCCTGTCCAGTGTGGCCTCGGGTGTCGCGGCTCAGGATCTCTCCTCGACCACCTGGTCCGAGGAGGCTCTGTCGGCCGTCCGGCCGCTTGTCCGGCAGCATCTGGCACGGCGCGAGCGTGGCGAGCACGGTCCGATCGAGCCGCTGCTCGCGCTGGGGCTTGAAGCCTATGGGGTCAGTGACGGCGCGACCAACGCCTCCATGTCACGGTCGGCTCCGACCAACAGTGACGCCATGTCATTTCCCCCGCTTGCTGAAGTCTGCGTCGCTTCCGCCTGCGACGCCCCAAGCATTCTGGAGCGGCCTGAACTCTGGAGGCAGACGTCAGGACCTGCGGACGGACCGGCCTCGGTCGCGACCCTCGATCCGGCCTTTCGCAGAATGGCGTTGGCACTGTTCGATCGGGATGCTCTCCTTTTCCACTCGAATGCCGGGGCACGCGAAGCAGTGGGTTTCGACACCCACTTGAACGCGATCGCGTTCGCCGCGCTGACACGAATGATCGACGCCCTGCCCGCCGAGAGCATGGCACGTCTCGAATACGTTGCGCTCTACCGCGAAATGGCCCGGGCCATCACTCGGCTTCAGTCTTCCGAAGGGTGGTGGCGACAGACACTGGGCGACGACACCACACCCCATGACCCGGCCGCCTCAGCCCTAATCGTTTTCGCTCTGACTTGGGGGCTCAACACCGGAATGCTCAGCTTCAATGAAGGCGAGACTGCCGCGCTTCGGGGTTGGGATGCCCTGAGCGGCTCGACCCAACGGGAACTCTGGACCATAGACGATGCGGCACTCGGTTCGCTGCTGTTGGCCGCGACACAGATCGCGGGACGTCAATGGTAGGCCCATCCGTGCGCGCGGGCCCAGGCTTTGTGTCCCGGGTACCGACTGCCGTGGCGATGTCTGCCCTTCTTTGGGCCTTCTGCCCGGGATCGGCGGTGATGGCCGAACCCCTTCCTCGAGACGCGGCCCGGCCTTCCGCACCGATGGCCGCCGAGCGGTTCGCCATGTTCGGGCCGGTTGCGCCGGACGCGTGGAGCCAGCACGCCCAATCTGCTGAGGCCGCCGCAGTTCTGGAACGCGCAAGGCTTGGACTGGATCGTTCTCCGGGCGCGATACCGGTGATCCACACCGAAGGTACACTGCCTGGTCGCGGCATCCGTGAGATCAGCAGCCGCGCCCGAGAGGATTTCCCCATCATCCTCTCCATGGCGCTTGCGTACCGACTGACGGGTGACCGGGTCTATGCGGAACGCACCCAGCACTACCTGCTGGCGTGGGCCGGGACCTATCGCTGGTCCTTCAATCCGATCGACGAGACAGGCTTTGATACCTTGATCATGGCGACGGATCTCGTCGATGAAGCCTTGTCCGCCGAAGCCAGAACGATCATCGATGCTTTCTGGCGCAGGCTCTCGACCGGCTATCTCACCGAGATGGACGGAGCACCCATAAACGCAACGACGAACTGGCAGAGCCACAGGATCAAGCTCGCGACCCTGTCTGCCTTTCGAACTGATGACCCCGAACTGATCAGCCGTGCGCGCGATGCCTATCGTCGGCATGTCACGGCGAACATCCTGCCGGACGGCTCGGTGCACGACTTTCATGAGCGCGACGCCATCCACTACGTGACCTATAATCTCGATCCTCTGATGACTGCAGCACTTGCCGCGCATCGGCATGGCGAGGACTGGTTCAGCTGGCGCAACGCTTCCGGATCCGGGGCAAAGGATGCGGTGGACTGGTTGCTGCCCTATGCATCAGGCGAGCGATCCCATGAGGAGTTCGTCAACTCCCGCATCAAGTTCGACGCGGATCGAGCCAGGGTCGGACAGCCCGGCTATGCGGGAACGTGGGATCCCGCCGGTGCCGTCAACACCTTGCGGCTGGCGAGCCTGCTCAGCCCGGAATTTTGTGGTCCGGCGAACGTCCTGCAGGAGGCTACACAGAGACCGTTGGCCCTGTGGATCGACTGGCTTCGGCGGACCTCTCCTTCGGCTGTTGGCTGCTGACGCGCTGCGGCATGGACTGTCATGGCCGGACCGAGACGACACATCGGCAGTAGGTTCGGAACGATATCACAGACATCACGGCCAGCATGGGTTATGGCGACCCTCCGCTAGCCGCTTTGGAAGTCAGACGGTATCCATGAGCATTCCGCACCTATCGCCAGTGCTGGTAACGACCTCCACCGGTGAGTCCTTTCCGGTTCGGCGGTTGTTCTGCATCGGCCGCAACTACGCGGCGCACGCCCGCGAGATGGGGGCCAATCCGGATCGTGAGCCACCCTTCTTTTTCACGGCATGGTCGGAAACGGTCGTCCCGGGCGGCGGTGAGATCGCCTATCCCCAAGGCACGGCCGATTACCATCACGAAGTCGAGCTGGTGGTGGCGATTGGTGCCTCGGGCCGCAACGTGCCGGTCGAGACGGCTCTGTCGCTCGTTCATGGCTTTGCGGTTGGCTTGGACATGACGCGGCGTGATCTTCAGGCTGAAGCCAAGTCCGCCGGCCGCCCGTGGGACGTCGCCAAGAATGTCGAGCAGTCAAAGCCCGTGGGCATCATTCGGACAGATCGCGGGTTCGACCCGACGTCAGGCATCATTGCTCTTGCTGTAAACGGCCGTGAGAAGCAGCGCGGCGATCTCAGCGACATGATCTGGTCGGTCCCGGAAATCATCGCTCACATTTCCAGCTTCTATCGACTTGAACCCGGCGACCTCATCTTCACGGGCACGCCGTCCGGTGTGGGACCTGTCGCTGTCGGCGATACCCTGGCCTGCATGATTGCAGGTCTCGAGCCGCTCACGGTCTCGATTTGCCCGCCGGAGATCTGATCCGTGATTTTGCACACCTACTTCCGGTCATCGGCGGCCTGGCGCGTGAGGATCGTGCTCGCTCTCAAGGGCATCGATGCGCGGTTGGTCTTTCAGCACTTGCGTCGTGCGGAGCAGCTGTCGCCTGCATATCGGGCGATAAATCCCCAAGGCCTTCTGCCGAGCCTGGTCCTCGATGACGGAACCGTCCTGACGCAGTCCCTCGCGATCTGCGAGTACCTCGACGAGACGTTCCCGAACCCGCCGCTTCTGCCCGGCGACCCGGTGGAGCGCGCCCATGTCCGGGCCTTTGCCCAGGCCATCGCCTGCGACATCCATCCGGTGCAGAATCTCCGCGTTCTGAAGGCTCTGGAAGCTCTCGGTCATGGCGAGGACACGCGTCAGGCCTGGGCGGCCAGCGTCATCGCGGATGGCTTTGACGCGCTTGAGGCGCTTGTCAGGGATCGCACGACGGCCTTCGCCTTTGGCGACAGCCCGAGCCTGGCGGATGTGCTGCTGGTTCCCCAGATGGCCAATGCGCGACGCTTCGGGGTCGAACTGCGCTGGCCGCGCCTTCAGGCGATTGAGCAGGCCTGTATGGCTCTGCCGGCTTTCGCCGACACCCGCCCTGACCGGCAGCCCGACGCGGAGTAGGAGCGGGAATGAAGGTTGTCATCGTCGGGGCTGGGCATGCGGGCGGATCAGCCGCCGCCCTGCTGCGGACCTCAGGCTTCGAGGGCCAAATCCTTTTGCTCGGGGAGGAGCCTGTTGCTCCCTATCAACGCCCTCCCCTGTCCAAGGCTTGGCTGAAGGGCGAGGCCGATCTGGACGGTCTTCTGCTGCGCCACGTCGACTACTACGCCGAACAGCAGATCGAGTTGCGTACCGCTGTCCGGGTCACAGCCATTGATCGCGCTGGGCAGACGGTCACGCTCTCGAACGGGACGCATGAGAGCTACGACCATCTGATCCTGGCGACAGGCTCCAAGGCCCGACGGCTGCCGATCCCTGGCGCGGATCGACCAGAGCTAATCGAGCTGCGCACCCTGGCAGATGCGGAACGGCTCAAGGCCGCCGTCGGTCCGGGTCGACGCCTAGTCATTGTCGGCGGCGGCTATGTCGGCCTGGAAGCCGCGGCCTCGGCCCGGGCCCTGGGTGCGGAAGTCGTTCTTCTGGAACGTCTGGACCGGGTGCTGAAACGCGTCGCGTCGGAGCCTCTGTCCGCATTCTTCACCGACCGGCATCGTGCCGAAGGTGTTGACCTGCGGGTCGACGTGGAGGTCACGGCCTTCGAGGACGGTGCGGTCCAGCTGGCTGGTGGAGCGCGCCTGTCGGCCGACGCCATCCTCGTCGGCGTGGGCGCGCTGGCGGCAGACGATCTCGCGCGGCAGGCCGGTCTGCACTGCGACGCTGGCGGATCAGGCGGCATCATTGTCGACGGGATGGCCCGCACATCAGACCCGGCCATCTTCGCCATCGGCGATGTGACCTTCAGGCCGGTGCCGGTCCATGACTGCAGCCTGCGGCTCGAAAGCGTCCCGAACGCCCTGGAGCAGGCGCGTCAGGCCGCCCATGCCATCGTCGGCCGGCCACAACCTGTGCCGGAGGTCCCCTGGTTCTGGTCGGATCAATACGATCTGAAACTGCAGATCGCAGGGCTGCCGGCGGGTGCCGACCACATCCTGCTGAGGGGCGAACCCTCGACCGGACGGTTCGCCGTCTTCCACCTGAAGGGCACCCGCATCATCTGTGTCGAGGCCGTCAACGCGCCGCCGGAGTTCATGGCTGGAAAACAGCTGATCCAGAAGCGGACGCCGATCGACCTCGCCAGACTCTCGGACCCGGAAGTGTCGATGAAAGCTGTGGCTCAAGCAGCCTGACATGGCCGCACCGGCACCCGCCGCACACGCTTCATGACACAGACGAGGATAGCATAAGCCGTGAAGGCAGCCGACCCGGTCGCCCAGGTCGGCTGCCTTCTGGTCACTGCGCCTTGGTGCCGGTGTCGCGGGTCTTGATCCATGAATACATCATCGACCCACCGATCAGCACGAGCGTGGCCAGGAGCGACCACTGAGGCTCGAGGTAGGGGACGAGGGCCTCCCCGGTCATGTCCTTCCAGGCCTTGTACAGCCCGAAGTTCCAGATGATCTTGGCCCCGATCAGGACCAGCACCAGCGACAGGCCGTACTTCAGGTATTTGAAGCGGGCGACGGCTTCGGCCAGCATGAAGTACATCGAGCGCAGGCCGAGGATCGCGAAGATGTTGGACGTGTAGACGATGAAAGGGTCCTTCGTGACCGCGAAGATCGCCGGCACCGAGTCGACCGCGAAGATCACGTCCACCACCTCGACCATCACGAGGGCCAGGAACAGCGGGGTGGCGAACAGGACCAAACGACCCGAGCCCTTGGGGTCCGGCTTCTTCACAAAGAAGTTGTGGTTCTCGATCGTATCGGTGATCCGGACCCGCTTCCTCAGGAACTTCAGAACGGGGTTCTTGTTCAGGTCCATCTCGTGGTCGCCGCCGAAAATCATCTTCCAACCCGTGAAGATGAGGAAAGCCGCGAAGATGAAGAGCACCCAGGTGAACTCGTTCACGACAGCTGAGCCGAGCGAGATGAAGATCGCGCGAAACACGATCGCGCCAATGATGCCCCAGAACAGGACCCGGTGCTGGTACTCACGCGGCACGGCAAAGAACGTGAAGATCATGCCGATGACAAAGATATTGTCGAAGGCAAGCGCCGTTTCCAGCAGATAGCCTGTGAAATACTGCAAGACAGCCTGCTGATTCAGGTTGTCAGGGCTCATGTAGTACTGAGGATCAGGCTCGTAGAGGAAGTAGACGTAGGCTCCGAACGCGATGGCGATCGAGGCGAACGAGGCCCACATGGCCGCCGACTTCTTGGCCGAAACCACACCGTCCTTGTTGTTGACGACGCCCAGATCCAGCCAGAGGAGGAGGCCGATGAAGCTCAGGAACGCGATCCAGAGCCAGATGGGCTGACCTGCATAGGTCGCAGCAAGAAATGGAAGGGACTCAAGCATCCCGTACCCCCGAATTTTTTAAGAAGCGCCGCGTCGCGCCGTCCATGCGGGGATCCGACATCACAGCCGACGCCTCGGCTGCCAGAGGGGCCCGGACCCGTGGAGGTGGCGGTAATGGGGGCTTGTGAACGCCGCGTCAACGCCAGAAGGCGACCTTTGGGTGTTCTGGCCCGTGGTGCGGCAGCTTGGCGCACCGTGGATAGGCTGTCGCGGCCACACGGGCCGGCGGTTGGATCGCCGCACAGTTGATCTCGATCAATGCATCGTCTGGCCCGATGACGCCTTGTGACGTCATGGAGGTCGACGATGGAGTATGCTCAGGTCCTGGTCGCCGTCGATGACGGGCCCGCGGGACAGACACGTCTGGAGTTCTGTCGAGAGCTCGCGATCGCGACACGATCGGGCGTGATCGGACTGGCTGCGGCCAGCCACCCACCGTCACCTCTGGGCGCGGAACTCGGAGGCGGACTTTCAGCCGAGCTTCTGACAGCTTACCGCGAAGCCGCCGACTTCGAGTTGATGCAGGCCCACACGGCCTTCACGCTGCATCTGTCCGGTCCCGATATCGTCTCGCGATGGGTTCAGGCCCACGGCGATCCGACCACCTTCTGCATCCGGCAGGCGCGATTTGCGGATCTGATCGTTCTGGGCAGCCGGAACGAGCGAGCACCCTACGGAGCCCCGGACCCCACCGAAGTGCTTATCGGATCTGGCCGCCCGATCCTGATGGTTCCCCCGGAGCCCTTACGTCGCCCGATCGGCGAGCATGCCCTGATTGCCTGGAGAGATGGCAAGGAGGCCCGGCGCGCACTCGCTGCAGCCATGCCACTGCTGAGGCTGGCCAGCGGGGTTACCGTGGTCTCCATTCGATCCGAGGACGCATCTGCGGAACGCGACGAGGAGCTGGCAGAGCTCGTCGCCTACCTCGCCCGACATGGCGTGGTGGCCAGCATCGTCCATGACCGGCTGATGCACGAGACCGTCGGCCGGCACCTGATTCAGGAGGCAGCCGCGCAGGGCTGCGGTCTCATCGTGGCCGGAGGCTATGGGCACGCGCGTCTTCACGAATGGATGCTGGGCGGCGTGACCCGAGACCTGGTGCAGGAAAGTTCGATCTGCCTGTTACTGGCCCATTGAGGCAAACAAGGAGACCGCCGTGCTGAAGGAAGTCACCATCATCGCCCTGACCACCTGGGCCTGTGCAGCTTTACCGGGCGGGGGTCATCAGGAGCCCGAAGGGCCGCCGTCCATCCGACACGGCCAGCGCCTGGTCATGACCCATTGCGCCAGTTGCCATGCCATCGACCTGGCCGAGCAGAGTCCGCACAGAGGCGCGCCGCCGTTCCGGACGCTGAGCGAACGTTACCCGGTGCGTGATCTGGAAGAGGCGCTCGCAGAGGGGATCGTCACGGCCCATCCGGACATGCCGCAGTTCACCTTCTCGGCGGAGGATACGGCCGACATCATCGCCTATCTGGAAAGCTTGCCGTCCGGCGACGGAGGGCGTCAGCGCTGACGGGGCTGGTCGTCCATGTTGCACCAGATCGATACCCCACCGACTACAATCATGAAGGTGGAGAAGGCTGCGATCACAATGGCGACGACGGGAAAGGCTTCAGCGGGCATGTCAGTGGCTCCTGGTGGGTGTCAGCCACAAGACCCCGTCAGAGCGCCCGGCGCATTGATCGAGATCAAGTCTCAAAACAGGCTGTGAAGGCGACACACGCCTGACGCCAGCGCGAGCGCCAGGGGCTCCACCCCCTGCGGCAGCGGCGTTTCGACCCGAAAGGTCTCGCAGTGATGTTCCCGGGCGCGCCAGAGCATCTCGCCCATGAGCGCCGAGGCGACGTAGGCCGGACGCAGCACATCGACGGCGATCAGCTGAAGCAGATGAAACACGGGGTGTGGCCCGCCATCGCCGTCCAGCCGGTAACGAGCCAATCCGACCAGCGGACCGACAGCCCGCCGCGCCACCACCACATGCTCACCGGACTGCGACAGGACCGTTCGGCGCCAGACGTCCGTGTCGATCGAGGGGTCGTCCAGCCGCGCAAGAACGAGGGCCTCATCGGCCTCGGCTTCTGAAAGCGTGGTGATCCGAAAGTCCGCCATGAGGGCGTCATGCGCTCGATCAGGCAAGGTCGCCTTGATCCTGATCAATCCCTTGGCGTCGCGGGCGGAGCATGACTATCCTTGCTTCGAAGGATCCGCAAACGCGATGCTCGAACTCAAAACCTTGCCGGATGGATGCGCCGGACGACGGCGACTTGATACCTGTGCGCGTTGCGGCGCTCGCGCCTACAGCGTCTGCGCCAGTCTTGAGGACACCGAGCTGGTGCGCATGGATCTGCTTGCCGAGCGGATGACCCTTTCGGCTGGAGACGTTCTCCTGCGCGAGGGCGACCCCGCCAACCACGTCTTCAACATCACGGGAGGATCGGTCCGGGTCTACAAGCTGCTGCCGGACGGGCGTCGGCAGATCACCGGCTTTCTCTACGCGGGTGACTTCCTGGGTCTGGCCACCGGCGAACGCTATACCTTCTCTGCCGAAGCTATGGAGCCTGGCTCGGTCTGCCGCTTCAGAAAATCCGAGTATCGGGCGCTGATCCAGGAAACCCCGCCCCTGGAATCGATCCTGCTCGACCGAGCGAACCATGAACTGGCCGCGGCGCAGGCCCAGATGCTTCTCCTTGGTCGCAAGACGGCGCTGGAACGCGTCGCCAGTTTCCTGCGGGACACCGCCACCGCAGACCGCATGCGGCCGCTCTCGAACGGATCGGTGCGCCTGCCCATGACCCGGGGCGAGATGGCGGATTATCTCGGCCTCACCATCGAGACCGTCAGTCGAGTCATGACCAGGCTCAAGACCGACGGAGTCATTCGCCTTCTCTCTCTCAGCGAGATTCGAATCGAGCAACCGCAACGGCTTTCGGCGCTCGCGGACGGAGAGACCTGACCAACGCCGTTGCCGGAGCCACCCGCAACGCTCCGCCGGCCGTCTGGCCATCGATCGTCAGCCAACGATCACATATCGCAAGCGGCTCGGGGCGGTGACTGACCAGGACCAGACCCTGGCCCGTTCGATCCAGCCGCAGGGACAGGCGTTCGACGACGCGACGCTCGGTGGCGGCGTCCAGGCCTTCTGTCGGTTCGTCGAGAACCAGCAAGGGTGCGTCTCTCAGATAGGCTCGCGCGAGCGTGAGGCGACGCCGCTCCCCGCCGCTCAGCCGCATGCCGTCATGCCCCACCCGCGTGTCGAGGCCATGCGGTGCAGCGCGGATCCGGTCGCCGAGATCGGCGTCATCGAGCGCGCTCCAGAGCTCGGCCTCGGTTGCCGTCGGTGCCGCCAGCAGCAGGTTGTCGCGGATCGACCCGTCGAGCAGTTGAACCTGCTGGGCGGCATAGGCGAAGCGGGAACGATGAGCAGGATCGGGGCGGGACGATCCGCGAAGTCCCATCAGGCGCTCGATGGCCGTCGTCTTGCCGCCGCCTGACGGGCCGGTGATCCCCAGGCGTTGACCGGCGACCAACGTCTGGTCGCCCCCGAACCGAAGCGAAAGGGTGGCGTCCGTCGCCGCAGCGGGCTGCCCATCGTCGACAATCAGGGGTGACAACCGCGTCTTTGCCGCTTCGGCTTCTCCCCGATCCCGCGCGGCGACCGACAGACCGGCCATGGCGTCGAGCCCCATCACCGCCGAAAGGATCGCGAGCGCGGCCAAGGGCAGTTCAGCTCCTCGCGCGGCGATGGCGACGCTGATGACCACGGCAGCGGTGATGCCCGCCTGGACCAGGCCGAGCCTGGCTGCCGTCATTTCAATCTCGATCTTCAATGCATCATGGCGATCAGCGCGCCGCATCACGTCGCTGATTGCCCAGGTCTCCAGTCCGTAGGCCCGGAGCTCTGCCGCCGAAGCCTGATGCGCGGCGATCCTGTTCTTGAAGCCTCCCATGGCGGCCAGCCGACGCCGACCGACCGGTCCCAGGCTGCCCGCCATCCGGTGCGACGCCTGCAAGCTCGCACCCAGGCCGACCGCGACGGCAAGCGCCGCCCAGGGACTGGCCAGGGACGTCAGCGAAAGCGCTGCGACTGCACCCGCGCCCGCCATCCACGGCGCAGAGCGGCGGATGAACAGGGTCTGGAGCGCATCAACGTCCTGAATGAACCGCGAAGAGGCTTCGCCGCTGCCCAACGCCAAAGCCCGGGCGGGGGGGCCAGAGGCCAACCCTCTGAACAACCGAGGCCGCAGACGCGCCAGCGCCTGCAGGGCAGCCTCATGGCTCGACACCCGCTCCCCGTATCGGGCGGCCGTACGAACGATCGCCAGAAGCCGGATCGCGGCGCTGGGCAACAGGACGTTGAAGGCGTGGGCCGCCACCAGGCCGGCGGCACCCGCCAGGGCGGCTCCGGTGATGAACCAGCCAGACAGGCCCAGCAGAACGACAGCCCCCGCACCCACGCCGGCGGCGGCAAGGGCCGCCAACGCAAGACGGCCGCTCTGTTCACCCATCTGACTGGCGATCAGTCGATCCAGCGGCGTCATGGGCGATCTCACAGGTGCACGATCCGGTCGGCCAGACGGGCGACACGGTCAGAATGGGTGGCGATGAGGGCGGTCCGGCCCCGGGTCAGGTGCTTGAGCACGGGCAGGAGCGCGATCTCCGATGCCGCATCCAGGTTGGCCGTTGGCTCGTCCAGCAGCACCAGGGGCGCGTCCGACAGCAGGGCCCGCGCCAGACCCAGGCGACGCCGCTCTCCGCCCGACAGCCCTCCGCCCCGCTCATCGAGCGGCCGCTCGATATCGCCGAACAGACCGGCCCTGGCCGCGGCGGCCATGACTTCGCGTTGGGTGGCGGAAGTCCGCGCAAGCGCGATGTTGTGCCCCATCGAGCCGGGGGAAACGAACGGGTGCTGGCCCGCCCAGGCGACAGCACCGGCCAGATCGCCATCGTCGGACAGGGCACTGTCGTCGATCCACACCTCTCCGGCCGTCAGCGGAGCCAGCCCGAGCAGCAGATGCAGCAGGCTGGTCTTGCCCACACCGCTGGGACCGACGAGAGCCACGGTCTCACCCGCTTCGATCGTCAGATCGAAGTTCCGGATCGCCGCCTCTCCGCCGGGATAGCGGATGTCGATCGCCTCGAAGCGCACTTTGGGCGGGGCCATGAGACGACGGCGCTGACCCGCGCGCGGCTGGCTTGCCGCACCCGCCAGCGCCGGAGCCGCAGCCTCGGCCGCCTGGCGCTCATGATAGGCGGCGGCCAGTCGCCGGATCGGAGCATAGACCTCCGGTGCGAGCGCCAGCACGAACAGGGCGCGGGGCAGATCGATCGTCTCGGGAACCGGAAACGGCAGCAGGCCCAGAAGTGCGAAACCGCAGTAGACCGCGACCAGAGCCACGGAAAGGGCCGCGAAGAACTCCATCACAGCGGACGACAGGAATGCGACCCTCAGCACGCCGGACGTCTTCTGGGCCAGCCGCTCGCTGTCCCTCGCCAGCAGTGCCTCGGTCGACCCCTCAGCCTGGAAGGCGAGAATGACCGGCAAGGCCCGGACCCGGTCAAGGTAGCGGGACGCCAGCTGATCCAGCGCGGAGAACTGTCGCCGGCTCTCGGTCGCGGCGGCCACGCCCGCCAGGGCCATGCCCACAGTGAAGGGGATCAGGGTGGCGAGAAGTATCCCCGCCGCGACCGGGCTCGCCACGGCACAGGCGGCGATCGCGATCAGCGGCGAAACCGTCGCCGCCACGCGGGCCGTCGTGAAGCGGGAGACGTAGCCATCCAGGGTTTCGGCCCCCTCGACGGCGGCCGTGAGGGTCCCCGATCCGGACCCGCTGCCCTGAAACAGGCTGGCCACTGCCGTGCGCCGGGTGGCCGACTTCACCTGCTGACCGGCCCTGGCCCCCACCCGCGTTGCGAACGCAGCGAGACCGGCTCGGGCCACCAGACTGATCACGGCCAGGCCAAGCCCGAAGGAGGCCTTGTCCAGACCTTCACCGAGCGATGCGACGGCCATCGCCAACCCGGCCGCGAAACCGATGGCGGGCACCACGTCCAGAACCGTCAGAAGGACGGCCGGGCGAAGGCCGGGCGCGAAGGCCCTCAGTCGCGCCTTCAGCCAAGCGGGCGCGCTGAAAGCAGGTTCGTCGGGATCAAGGACGGCGAGGGTCATGCGCTGACCTAACCAGAACGGCCCGTCGCGGCTTTGATCGAGATCAAGGCGAGGCACTGAGGGCTGGCCTAGGTCGGGGCGTCGGTCACGGGGGCCGACGAAGCGGAGTCTCTCGCCATGATCGACCTGGCGGTCGTCGACCTATCCCGGCTGCAGTTCGCGCTGACAGCCCTTTACCACTTTCTGTTTGTGCCCCTGACGCTGGGGCTGTCGTTCCTGCTGGTCATCATGGAGTCGATCTATGTGATGACCCGTCGGCCGATCTGGCGAACGATCACCCGGTTCTGGGCCACGCTGTTCGGCATCAACTTCGTGCTCGGCGTCGCGACCGGCATCACCATGGAATTCCAGTTCGGAATGAACTGGGCCTACTACAGCCACTACGTCGGCGACATCTTCGGGGCCCCGCTGGCCATCGAGGGCCTGATGGCCTTCTTCCTCGAGGCGACCTTCGTCGGTCTGATGTTCTTCGGCTGGGACAAGCTCAGCCGGGTCGGCCACCTGTTCGTGACCTTCATGGTGGCGCTGGGCACCAATCTGTCGGCGCTCTGGATCCTCGTGGCGAACGGCTGGATGCAAAATCCCGTCGGCGCCACCTTCAATCCGGACACCATGCGCATGGAGGTCACGGACTTCATGGCCGTGATCTTCAACCCGGTCGCCCAGGCCAAGTTCGTTCACACCGTCAGCGCCGGCTACGTCATCGCCTCCGCCTTCGTGCTGGGCGTTTCAGCCTTCTATCTGCTGAGGGGTCGCCACCGGGCCTTCGCCAAGCGGTCCATGACGGTCGCCGCCGCATTCGGCCTGGCCAGTGCCCTGTCGGTCGTCGTGCTGGGCGACGAGAGCGGTTATGCCCTGACGGACAACCAGAAAATGAAGCTCGCCGCCATCGAGGCCATGTGGCGGACGGAAGAAGCCCCCGCCGCCCTGACCGCGATCGGTTTCCCGAATCTGGAGGCGCGTCGGACCGACTATGCGGTCCAGATTCCCTGGGTCCTGGGCCTGATCTCGACCCGCAGCCTGGACGGTCAGGTCGAGGGAATCCTGGAACTGGTCGCCGTCGCGGAGGACCGCATCGAATCCGGCGTCATCGCCTACGACGCCCTGGAGAAGGTCAAGGCCGACCCGGTCGATGCCGTGAACCGCGGCACCTTCGAGGCTCACCGCCGCGACCTTGGGTACGGCCTGCTGCTGAAGCAGTACGTCGCCGATCCGCGCCTGGCCACGCCCGAGCAGATCCGTCTGGCGGCCTGGAGCACCGTGCCCAACGTCCCGGTCATGTTCTGGACGTTCCGGATCATGGCGGGCGTCGGCTTCCTGATGATCGCCTTGTTCGCGACTGCCTTCATCCTTTCGACCCTGCGCAAGCATGAGACCCGGTGGTTCCTGTGGGTGGCCCTGCTCGCCATGCCCCTGCCCTGGATCGCTGCGGAACTGGGATGGATCGTGGCGGAGGTTGGTCGCCAGCCATGGTCGGTGGAGGGCGTGCTTCCGACGTTCCTCGGGGCGTCCAGCCTGACCGTGCCCCAGCTCTGGGCGACGATCATCGGCTTCACCGCCCTGTACGGCACGCTGGCCGTCATCGAGGTCGGCCTGATCCTGAAGACGATCAAGCGCGGCCCCTTCGCCGAACAGGAAGAATTCGCCGATCGCCCTGCTCCTGGCGCGCCCGAACCCCGCCCGACGGGCGTCCAGCCCGCCGTCGCCTGAACAACCGCAAGGACATCCGGACATGGACCTGCCACTCGACTATCCGACGCTTCGCCTGATCTGGTGGAGCCTTCTGGGCGTGCTGCTGATCGGCTTTGCCCTGACCGATGGCTTCGATCTCGGGGTGGGAGCACTGCTCCCCTTCGTGGCCCGAACCGACGCAGAACGGCGCGTCGCCATCAATACCGTCGGCCCGACCTGGGAAGGCAATCAGGTGTGGTTCATCCTGGGCGGCGGGGCCATCTTCGCCGCCTGGCCCCTGGTCTACGCTGTCAGCTTCTCCGGCTTCTATCTGGCGATGTTCCTGGTCCTGTCGGCGCTGATCCTGCGGCCGGTGGCCTTCAAGTATCGTTCGAAGCGACCCGATCCGCGCTGGCGTTCGGCCTGGGACTGGGCGCTGTTCGTCGGCGGCTTCGTTCCCGCCCTCGTGTTCGGCGTTGCGGTCGGCAACGTGCTTCTGGGCGCGCCCTTCCGCTTCGACACCGACTTGCGGTCCACCTACGAAGGCACGCTGCTGGGCCTGTTTACGCCGTTCAGCCTTATCTGCGGCCTGCTTTCGGTGGCCATGCTGGTCCTGCACGGCGCCGCCTGGCTCGGGGTCAAGGTCGAGCGGGGCCCGGTTCATGATCGCGCCCGCCGTTTCGGAATGATCGCCGCCCTGCTCAGCCTTGTGCTGTTCGCCGCAGGCGGGGCCTACGTCGCCTGGGGCGGCTTGGGCTATCAGCTGACCGGCGTGGCCGACATGGCCGGTCCGTCCAATCCCTTGCGAATGACCGCCGAGGCGTCCTCCGGTGCCTGGTTGAACAACTACGCCACCTATCCCTGGCTGCTGATCGCGCCGGTTCTCGGCTTCGCCGGTGCGCTGCTCGCTCTGCTCGGGCTGGTGGGCAAGGGGCATCCCCTGGCTCTGGCCGGTTCCTCCCTTTCGGCAGTCGGGATCATCTCGACGGTCGGTGTGTCGATGTTCCCCTTCATCCTGCCCAGCTCGATCGATCCGGCCTCCAGCCTGACGGTGTGGAACGCCTCCTCCAGCCACACGACCCTGTTCATCATGCTGGTCTGCACCATCGTCTTCCTGCCGATCGTGCTTGCCTACACCGCCTGGGTCTACCGGGTGCTGTGGGGCCGCACCTCGACGGCGGCGCTGACCACCAATCCCGACCTGTACTGAGCCCCGAACGGAGACGCATCATGTGGTATTTCGCCTGGATCCTGGGGCTGGGCCTCGCAGTCGCCTTCGGCGTCCTGAACGGCATGTGGCACGAGTTCCACCTGTCCGACGAAGGCGACGCCGGACTGTCCCTGCCCGAGGAAGACGCCGATGTCCGCCTGCGCTGAGACACTGATGGCGGTCCGTCGCCAGAGGCTCCTTCGGCGCTACGACGTCAGCGCGCCGCGCTACACCAGCTATCCGACGGCAGCCCAGTTCTCCCCTGCCGTCGGCCCCGACACCTGGGCGGACTGGCTGCGGGTCCTGCCGGAGCACGAGCCGGTCGGACTGTATGCCCATATCCCCTTCTGCAAGCGGCTGTGCTGGTACTGCGGATGCAATACCCGCGCGGTGAACCGTGTCGATGTGATGGGGAGCTACGTCGACCTGCTGCTCAAGGAAGCGGAAATGGTCGCCGAGGCCCTGGGTCGTCCGCTTGGACCCGTCAGCCTCCACCTCGGGGGCGGCACGCCCAACAGCCTGTCGCCGGATCTGCTGTCGTGCCTGGTGTCAGGGTTGAAGTCGCTGTTCCAACCGGATGAAGGCCTGGCCTTCGCCGCTGAACTGGACCCGGCGGTTCTGACGTCAGACTGGGTCGATCGTGCCGCGGAGCTGGGGCTGACCCGCGCCAGTCTTGGCGTCCAGGATCTCTCGCCAGAGGTCCAGCAGGCGGTCAACCGGATCGAACCCTTCGAGGTCGTCGAGCGGGCGGTGGGGTGGCTCAGGCGGGCCGGAGTCCCGTCCGTCAATCTGGACCTGATGTATGGCCTGCCCCGTCAGGGACGCGCGCAGGTCCTGTCGACGCTGGAGCAGATCCTGACACTTCGCCCGGATCGCATCGCCCTGTTCGGCTATGCACATGTTCCCTGGATGAAGCCGCACCAGCGCCTGATCGACACCACCGAACTGCCCGGCACGTCCGAACGTTTCGACCAGAGCCAGGCGGCGGCGGAGCTGCTGGTTCAGGCTGGATACCAGGCCATCGGCCTCGATCATTTCGCCCTGCCCGAGGACAGCCTCGCGGTCGCGGCCTGTAACGGTCGGGTGCGTCGGTCCTTTCAGGGCTACACGACCGACCCGGCGACCCTGATCGGGCTGGGTGCCTCGTCCATCTCACGCGCGCCTCAGGGCTATGCGCAGAACCATACGATCGAGCGCGACTGGCGCTCCGCGGTCGCCGCAGGTCGCCTGCCGATCGCGCGAGGGATTGCCATGTCGGCGGATGACCGGCGGCGAGCGGAAATCATCGAGCGGCTGATGTGCGACTTCGCTGTCTACCTCCCCGCCATCGAACGCCGCCATGGGGCAGAGCCTGACGGGTTCGCCGCCGCCCTGAGCGCGCTCCAGCCCCTGGTTGAAGACGGCCTGGTGATCGTCGACGCAGGGGCGATCGCCGTAACGCCGCTGGGCCAGCCGTTTGTTCGGCTGGTCTGCGCGGCCTTTGATGCGGCCCCGATCACTGAGGAGCCTCGGCACGCCAAGGCGATCTGAAAAAGGCTGCAAGGCCACCGGACGCGGCCGAGCCCTCAGGGTTCGGGGTAAAACTCCGGATCGAACAGGCAAGGTTCGCCCATCCGGGGGGCCAGGGCCTCGCACGCAGCAGCGATACCTGCGGGTGTCGGCCGTTCACTGGTCTCGATCCAGGCCTCGAGCGCCTCCAGCAGGGCGACGTACTGGGGGGCCGACAAGCGGCTGTGTTCAGTCTCGGTCGTGAAGGTCTGGACGAGAAGGTCTGAACGACCCGCGTCGGCCACGGTACCGGCATACATGGCCGAATGTTCGACGAAGGCGGTCGGATCATAACGGGCGTGGATGGTTACGGTCGGCACAACGATGTCACCGCTCAGGTCGCTGTCGTAGGCCAGTGCTGCGACCGCCTCGGGATCGGCGGCAAATCGCTCGACGCTCTCGTTCAGAGCCCGGTCGTCATCGGAACCACGATAGGTGCGGCCCATGTTGTCGAACGGATTGCGGCCGCCCATCCGATTCCAGACCAGGTCCTGAAACAGGTTCGTCGCCCAGGCCAGGTGCGCGACCAGATGATCCTCCTCCAGGCCCGTGACCGAGAGGATGTTGCGAAGACGCGCGGCCTGCTCGGGCGTACGCTCAGCCGCAGGGCGGCCAACGCCGGTGCACTCACCGACGCGGGCGGCGATCTCGGCCCGGGGCATTGCCTCGCCCTGGGGCAAGCCCTGCCACAGCGGATACTGGGCCTCGTCCGGACGGGGATGGTTGCGGCAGTAGACCTGGTAGATCGCCCTCAGATCGGCCCGAAAGCCGTAGGCGCGTGTCCCTCCGGCCAACACCCCACTGGTCAGGATCACGCCGTCATAGTTGCGGCTCCCGTCGGTCGCGACCGCGTACAGCTCCGCCGCCTTGGCCGCGACATTGCCGCCCCAGGACTGGCCGTGCAGCAGGGTACGCTCGGGCCGGCCCCATCGATCCCAGACAATCTGCCGAAGCTGATCCGTGTCCTCGGCCGCCATGCGCACGCCATAGCCGCCGCGCCGATAGGTCGAGCCCGCCCAGGCATAACCCTCGGCCACCATCATGGCGAAGCGGTCGAGGTCCTCCTCGGGTTCAGCCCTCTCCGGGTCACCCAGCCGTGGCCCTCCATGGGCATGCAGGATCAGGCGACCGTTCCACTCTGCCGGACGGGCATACCACCACCAGGCCCCGCTCTCGGCGCGACCCGACCAGCAGCGCGTGCCTTCGGGCAGGCTTGCCGGACAGGTTTCGGAGCGCGGAGAGGCCGCCTGGCTCAAGGCAGGCGAGGCGGCGGCGACGCCCGCCGCCGCCGCGAGGGCGATCAGCGGGCCGACGCTTCGGCGGTGGGCCGTCATCACAGGGGTCAGAACTCCTTGGTCAGGCTGACGTACCAGTAGCGACCATAGGGGCGATAGAGCGAGCCGAGATAACCGCTCGAGGCCAGCGGCGGACCTTCGTTGGTGATGTTGCGCGCACCGACCCGCAGTCGGGTATTGGCGGCGAAACCAGCGTTCTCGTCCCACTCATACTGGCCATAGAGGTTGCCAGTGATCTGGCTGGCGACCTCCCAGGGATTTCCGGCCGCATCGAGGAACCCGGTCTCATCCACCGCCGAGATGTACTGGGTGAAGGCCCCGACCTGCCACGGCCCGTCGCTCCAGGTCACCGAACCCGACAGCCGCCATTCCGGCCGTCCGTTCTGGGCGATCAGGTCCGCTGATTCCGGCAGGGGCGTCGCCGCGTTGATGATGCCGGCGTTGCGGGCGTCGTAAAGGGCATCGACCTGCGGACCCGGTTCACGTCCGAACTTGATCAGCTTGGCCGCATCGATGTTGACGCGGAACGATCCCAGCGGCGTGTTGCGCAGACGCCAGTTGAAGCCGATGTCCAGACCTTCGACGTCCTGGGGCAGCAGGTTCACGAAGCGATCGCTGATCGAGATGATCTGACCGACGGGCGCGATGCCGGTCCCGGCGAACAGGGCGATATCGTCCACGTTCGGTGCGGCGCGCGTCACAAGCGGGTTGGACCGCCCCTGCACGCGCTCGGCATAATCGGTGACGACCGCGTTCAGCCCGCCGAACAGACCGACGATGTCGGTTTGCTGAATGCGCCAGCGATCGACCGTCAGGGTGAAGTCACCCCAGCTTTCGGGCAGGAACTGCGGCTGGAACACCACGCCATAGGACTGGTTGGTGCTCTCTTCCGGCTTCAGATCGGGGTTGCCCGACACCAGCAGCGACGCACCGATGGAGCGTGAGCAGGCTCCAAACGTCGCGATGCGGCGCGCCCTCAGATCAGCCTCGCAGCGAATGTAGTCCTGGTTGGTCGACAGACGGCCATAGGTGGCGGTGTTGACCTGCTCCAGGTTCGGCGCGCGGAAGCCCTCCGAGTAGGAGGCCCGGACGCGAAGGCCGTCGAAGATGTCCCACGCCATGGCAATCTTCGGCTTGGCGACGTCGCCGAAGTCCGAATAGCTCTCGGCGCGACCCGCGATCTGGAAGTCGAGGCTGCGCACCAGCGGGATGTTCATCTCCGGCGAGATCACCGGCACGGCGAACTCGACATAGGCCGAGCTGACGGTTCGGTCGCCGCGTGTGTCAGGGTTCTGGCTGACGGCGATGACGTTCGAGAGCTGGGTCGCGCCCGTCACGCGGTCGACGAACGGGATGGTGCCGTCCAGGTTCTCATCGCGATTGTCGCGCTGGGTCTCACGGCGCGTCTCGAACCCGAAGGCCACGCCCACATCGCCCGCGGGCAGCGAGAACAGGTCGGACCGCGAGACGCGGAAGTCGAACTGGCTCAGCGTCGTGCGGGACTCGCGGCGCAGCCGGAACGTGATGGCGTCGATGGCCGCCTGGGAGCTGGGCGTGCAGTCGCCGAAGCTGGTCTGATTGATGCAGCCGCCGCTGAACGGGTTGTAGGCATCCGGCGTCGACAGGGCGAGCGAGGCCTGAAGCGCGCTGGTCTTGACCGCGTCGGACTCATCGATCGCCTCGGCCTCAGAATAGAGGAGCGCGGTTTCCCAGTCGAAGCCCCGCCATTCACCGCGCAATCCCGCCAGGGCGCGGGCCTGATAGTTCGACACGTCAACGCCCTGATACCCGGCATCCACGAACCGGTATTGAGTGGCGAGCGTGACCGGCAGGCCCGTCACGGGCACATTGGTCAATCCGGGAATCCGGTTCGGATTGACGCGTCCGTCGGCGAAGGTGACCGGCCCGAACGGGTTCCAGTAGTTCGATGCCGGTATCGTCACGGTGTTCAGGTTGATGACCGGCGGCTGGATGCGGTGGGTGTCGGCCGTGTAGTAGCCGACCTCTCCGAACGCCGTGATCGTGTCGGTCAGGTCGTAATGGCCCGCGACGAAGACGTTGAGCCGCTGAACGTCCGGCAGGATCGTCGTGCCGGGCGCGGTGTCGAAGCGCAGGTCACGCTGCACCCCGTTGAAGTTCAGGGCTCCGGAGCCAAGGCAAACGTTCGGGTCGTTGGCGTTGGGCACCAGACACCCCGTCAGCGTCGTGGGCTGGATGCGGAAGGCCCCGGCGTTGCTGGTGAGGCTGGTAGTGCCTCGCCGAATCGCTGTTGTCGCGCCGACAACGGCGAAGTTGCCCCAGGCACCCCGCGTGTTTCGTCCATCCGGCGTGAGGCTGAC
>JAIERG010000193.1 GCA_019747095.1 Caulobacteraceae bacterium
AGACGCGGCGATTGCGGCATGGCCGGACAAGATTGCAGGATGGAAGCTGGGCCGTATCCCGCTCCGCTCGACACGCGGTTCGGCGCGGGTCGGCTGGCGGGTCCGATATTCAGCAGGAACGTCTGGTTGGCCGGGGCAGAGCCAACAACCTTTGGCGTCATCGCTGGCGGGTTCGCGGCGGTGGAAGCCGAATATGTGCTTGAGATCGCTTCAGCACCGCCACGTCGTTCGAGCCATGGAGCGCCATGGGACGCACAGTCGGTCGCGCCCTACGTCTCCGCTGTCCATGTCGGTGTGGAGATCGCGGGCAGTCCGTTTGCCGAAATCAACGACCACGGGCCTGCCGTAACGGCTTCGGATTTTGGCAACAACGCCGGTCTGATCCTGGGCTCGTCCGTGATCGACTGGCGGGAACGGCTCGACGGGCTGACCTGTCGAATGGAAATCGACGGCGTGGAGATCGGCGTTGGCGGTGCCCGCTCTATCCCCGGCGGTCCGCTTGAGTCCCTGGCCTTCCTCCTCAATCTGCTCGATGCACGAGGGCGCACGGTTGAAGCTGGCCAGCTGATCTCCACGGGAGCCACCACGGGGGTCCATCGGATCGAAATCGGTCAATCCGCAGTCGCCGACTTCGGGATCGACGGTCAGATCGCGTGCATCGCCGTGCCTGCTGCTGGAGCCATCAAATGACCCTAAGCCGCCGCGCTTTCGCGCTCTCTGGACTGGCAGGTGTGGCGGCCTGCTCCGGTCCGGCGACCGGCAATGCCCCCCTCAAGGCCGCTGACGTGCATCCGGCAGACTATCCTACAGTCACGGCCGTCGCCTGGATCGGGACGGAATTGCAACGGCTCACAGAAGGGCGGGTCCGGATCCGGCAGTATCCGGCCGGTCAGCTGGGATCGGAGGACGACTCGATCGGCCTGACCCGGTTCGAGGCGATCGACATATGCCGCGTCTCCGTCGCGGCGCTCAACAACGCCTTTCCACAGACCGTCCTGCTGTCACTTCCTTACGTCTATCGCTCTGCCGAACACATCCGGAGCGTCATTGACGGGCCCATCGGCCACGACCTGCTGAACGTGTTCGAGGGCCGGGATCTTGTCGGTCTTGCCTACTACGACGCCGGACCGCGGAATATCTACAATGTTCGCAGGACCGTCACCGAGCCGGGGCAGCTACGCGGGCTGAAGATCCGGGCACCGCAATCGGACGTGTTCCTCGACACCCTGCGGGCCATGGGGGCCAATCCCACGCCATTGGGGTTCAGCGCCACCTTTTCTTCATTGCAGACCCACCTGGTCGACGGAGCCGAGAACAACTGGCCCAGTTACAACTCCAGTCGCCAGTTTGAAGTCGCCCGCCACCTCAGCGTAACAGAGCATTCCTATCTGCCTGACGCCCTGCTGATTTCCCGCGCTACTCTGAGCCGGCTTGAGCCCCGGGATCGCGACATTGTCCGCGATGTGGCTCAGCGCTCGGTGCCCATCATGCGAACGGCGTGGGAGGAGCGGCAGGCCGAGGCTCGCGCCAGCGTGATCGCCGCCGGTGTCGAGGCCGTCGAGGTTGATCGCGAGGCCTTTGCCGCAACCACGCGCCCCGTGATCCAAAAGTATCTGGGATCGGGCGAGCTTCGTGGCCTCTATGACCGCATCGTCGCGACCGCCTGAACGGCTACGCGATCGCCAATCGCCGAGGGAGGGCGTCGATGTCTGAACCCCGCTCAGGAGGCTCGCGTCTCCTGGACCATATTGCCAGCGCATCCATGATCCTCGCGGCCTTCGCGCTCGTCATCATGACGCTGGTGCAGGCATGGCAAGTGTTTGCCCGATACGTGTTGAACGATAGTCCCGGCTGGACTGAACCGGTCGCTCTCCTGTTCATGAGTCTGGCAGTCATGTTCGGATCTGCCGTAGCCGTCCGGCGCGAGACCCATTTCGCTTTCCTGACCCTGCGGGATGCCATGCCGGGACCGCTGAATACGCTCAGCCGGGTCATCTCTCGCCTTATCGCCGCCGCCGGTGGCGCAGCCCTGATGGTCCTTGGCGGCCAACTGATGATCGACGATTGGAGCGTGCCTCTCGCCGGGGCCCAGCTGCCGTCCGGGGTCAAGTTCATCGGCCTGACCGTCGGCGGGGGACTCATCCTCGTGTTTGCGCTCGAACGGCTGGTGAAGGGTGATTTCGTCGCCCCGCAGGAGGATTGAGCGTGGAGTACATCATCCTCTTTGGGGTCTTCGCCGCGCTGCTGCTCATTGGAGTGCCGGTCGCCTTCTCCCTTCTGGCCTCGACCGTCGTGACCGTGGTCTATCTGGCCCTGCCGCCCATCGTGGTGTTCCAGCAGCTGGGCTCGGACATCACGTCCGTCTCCCTCCTGGCCATACCGCTGTTCGTATTCACCGGCGAACTGATGCTGAAGGGCGGATTATCAGACAGAATGATTTCGCTGGCAGCGGCGCTTGTCGGCCACTTGCGAGGCGGCCTGGGCCAGGTGTCTGTTGTCGGATCGACGCTGTTCGGCGGCGTCTCGGGCAGTGCCCTGGCCGACGTTTCGGCCATCGGGGGCACGATGATCCCGCAGATGAAAAAGCGGGGTTATGACGTAGACTATGCGGTCAACGTGACCATCACCGCGGCGCTCGTGGCGCTTCTGGTGCCACCCTCACACAACCTGATCCTTTACTCGGCGGCTGCGGGCGGGGGCGTATCGATCTCCGATCTGTTTGCCGCCGGCATCATCCCGGCTGCCATGCTGGCCATCGCGGTCATGACCACCGCCTATGTGGTGGCGCGCCGCAGGGGGTACTCAGCGGATCCCTTCCCTGGGTTCCAGGCGGTTCTGGTGCGAACCATTGCTGCAATCCCGGGCCTGCTGCTGGTCGGAATCATCTTCTTCGGCATCAAGGCGGGTGTCTTCACGGCCGTCGAAAGCGCCTCCATCGCCGTAGTCTATGCCACTGTGATCACAGGCCTTGTCTACCGTCAGATGACGTTCAAGGCCTTCAAGGAAGCCTGCCTCGGGGCTGCCCGCACATCGGGAGCCGTCCTGTTCATCATCGGCGCGGCGGGGGCCTTTGGCTGGCTGATGGCCTACCTTCAGGTGCCATCGATGATGGTCGAGTTCCTCCAGAACCTGACCGACAACCCGACCCTGATCATGCTGATGATCATCGTCGTCCTGCTGATCCTTGGCACCTTCATGGATCTCGCTCCCCTGATCATCATCGGTACACCCATCTTTCTGCCGGTGGCCAAGGCGTTCGGGATCGATCCCGTGCACTTCGGCGTTATCATGATCCTGAACTGCGGAATCGGTTTGATCACTCCCCCCGTCGGCTCCGTCCTGTTCGTCGGGTCGGCGATTGGCGGCATTCCGATGACCCAGGCACTCAAGTCGATCTGGCCCTTCTATCTGGCCTGCTTTTCCGTGCTCCTGCTTGTCGTGTTCATCCCCGGCTTGTCGCTCTGGCTACCGTCACTTCTGAAGTGACGGGGGGCAGTGGGCCCGATGTCTACCCGAGGGACGGAATCTCGAATGAGCTTTCCGTGCGCCTTATCCAGTCGCGGATCGCCGGAAAGGGGTCGAGGTCAAAGCCGCCTTCATGGGCAACGCGCGTGTAAGCCACCAAGGCAAGGTCCGCGAGGGTTGCAGCCTGACCGTCCGCAAGCCAGCGATTGCCAGACAGCTCCTGCTCCATCCGGGTCAGCGCCGCCTGGCCCCGCACGATCAACCGAGGCTCGATCTCATCCGCCGATTTGCCGGCGAAGACACGCTGGAAGCGCGCCACGGCGATGTAGGGCTCGTGGCTGTACTGTTCCCAGAACAACCACTCTAGCATCCGCGCCCGTTCGTAGTCGTCGACCGGAATGAAGGCTGTCCCTTCTCCCAGATACAAGATGATCGCGTTGGACTGCGCGAGGCTACGGCCGTCCTCCAGAACCAGGAGGGGAACCTGTCCAAAGGGGTTCAGCGCGAGGAACGCCGCTGATCGGGTCGCTCCGCTCATGACATCGGTTTCGACCCAGCGATAATCGCGCCGCAGAGCACCGAGCAACCATCTGACCTTCAGGCAGTTGCCAGAGCGGATATCTCCATAAACAAGAAGCATGACGCCTCGGGGGATGTGGGATGTAGCGGAACTGCTGTCGACCGCGTCGGGACCCCTCAACAGGGCTGATTCCTCTTGTCCGGGCAACGATTGATGGCTCCAGCCCCCATCGGGGACAGACCATAGCCATTCGTCCCGCGCCCCATTTTGGCCACAAGGCCTGTCGACATCCGCCGCGCCGGCGCGATCCTGGACCGGTGTCTTCGTGAGTTTCGCCTGTGTTGAGCACCGTTGCGGCGTTCGCCCTGCTCTGGTCCGTAGCCTTCACGCCGATGGACCCCATCTCCTACGAGGCGGCCGTCGCGGCCGATGCGGCCGTGAGTGCAAGCGCTGAAACGTCCGACGGTTCCGATGACACAGTGATCAACCTGACCGAGGAGCAGGCCGCGCTCATGGCCGAAGAGCCGGACTGGAGCGCGCATGCCAGCCTCTATCATGCGGGCGGCGGTGGGGCGACGGGCAACGACTCCCTGGGCTGCCGGCCTATCGCCATGCGGACCATCGCCACGGACCCTCGCGTGATCCCTCGCCGGACCCGCGTGTTCATCCGCGAAACGGTCGGTCTTCGCCTGCCAGACGGTACGGTGCACGACGGCTACTGGTATGCGTCGGACACCGGCGGCGCGATCCGGGGCCAGCGTATCGATCTCTATACGGGCCACGGCCGCCGCTCGATGGACCCGGTCATGCGCTTCAACCAGCGTCGATTGACCCTCATCGAAGCGGGTCGGTTCGAAGGCTGTCCCCCGGCATGGGAGAACGCGGAGAACTGAGGGCAAGGCTACGCACCAGTCCCCAAGTGCGTTAGGCTTCGGGGATGTTGCTGGAGCCCATCCCGTGCGTTGCCGTTACTGCCGAACAGGCTGTCCCGTTATCCTGCGGCCCGCTCGACGGCTGCTCCAAGACCCTGTCGCCACGGGGTCTGCAAGGCCAGTGACAGAGTAACCCCGTGACATCAGCGGACGTGGAGCCAGTCGCCCTCTTTTTTGGCTGGCGTGTGGCTCTCCTGGGACTCGCCAGCACACAAATCCTCCTGCTTGCGGCAGCGGTCGCGGTGCAGTCCGCGAACGCATTGGCCAACCGACTCCTCGCGGCCTTTCTGGTCGTCCTGGCAGGGGTGATCGCGCCGTACATCATCGGGTTCGCCGGTTTTTATGATGCTTGGCCGTGGTTGACGTTCGCACCGCTGGCCATACCCCTCGCCCTTCCTCCGCTCCTTTACGGCTATGCTCACGCTCTGGTGACGGGGCAGCGTCCTGACCGCTTCCACCTGCACCTCCTTCCGCCGTTAATGCAGTTCGTCTACCTCGGCGTGGGGTTCAGCCTGCCGCTCGAGGCCAAGTGGGATTGGTACACCGGCGGTCACAGGACCGTGGTCGGGCCCATGCTCGACGGTCTGTTGATGGTCTCGCTGGCGGCCTATGCCTGGGTGTCGCTGCGTATGCTCGGGACCTACAGGAAGGCCCTCGCGGACCAGCGCAGCGACGATGACCGGTTCGCCGCCGACTGGTTGAGCCGGGTCATCCTGGCGCTCCTCCTGACACTGGCGCTGCACTTCAGTTTCGCCCTTTGGGACAGTCTGGCGGGGGGCCTGTCCTTCTTTCAGCAGACCGGCCTCTACCTCGCCCTCAGTGCGATCGGGCTCTATCTGGGCGTGGAAGGCTGGCGTCACGCGTCGGTACGTTTCCCGGTTCCATTGCCGGAGACGCAACCCGAAATGGCCACTTCACCAGATTGGGCGGCGATCGCACGCGAATACGATGCCCGGGTGAAGGCGGCCGGCTGGGCGGCCGAGCCGGACCTGACCCTGCCCGTCCTCGCCCGTCGACTGGCGACGAACACGGGGCGTCTCTCGCGCGCCATCAATCTCGGCCTCGGCGTCAACTTCTCGACCTGGATCAACGGGCTTCGCGCCGAAGCCGTGGCAAAGGCGCTGAGCGATGGCGCCGAAGCCGATCTTCTGACCCTGGCCATGGATGCCGGCTTCGCCTCCAAGGCCAGCTTCAACCGGGCCTTCCACGCCCGGTTCGGTGTCGCGCCTTCGCGCTATCGACGCGGTGACGTCTCAAAATCAGATTCTTCGTGATCTCAATCGAATCTGAGGCGCGTCACCGGGTTCGCGCAGGCAGGGTGAGCTGACACCACGACGGAGCCCACCATGTCCTCGCTCAACCGCCGCCGCCTCCTCCAGCTTTCCGGCAGCCTCGCGCTGGTCGCGGGCACGCCAGCGTTCGCGCGACAGGACGCGTCACAGGACTGGAGTGGCGACGTCGCGATCCTGCGCCAGGCCTGGGAGACCTTGCACCCTGGTCTTTATCGCTACTCCACCCCGGAGCAGATGACTGAGAGACTGGACGATCTGGCGGCGGCATGGCGGACGCCTGGGAGCTTTCGTGACCGGTTCCTCGCGCTGAGCCGGGTGACCGCCTCGGTCCGATGCGGTCATACCTACCCCAGCCCCTACAACGGCGGAGACAGCGTGGTCTCGCGGCTCTACCCGGACCGGGCGCTCGTGCCCTTCAGATTCATCTGGCTGGACCGCGTTATGGTCGTGACCCACGACGACTCAGCCGAACGCGCCTTCCCGAGGGGCACGGTTGTACGGGCCATCGATGGTGTCCCGACAGAGCAACTGCTGGCGTCGCTGGTTACTCTGGCCAGGGCCGACGGGTCCAGCGACGCCAAGCGCGTCAGCCTGATGGAAGTCCGAGGCGACGATCGATACGAGACCTTTGATATCCATCTGCCGTTGATACTGCCGCTCCGTGATCGGGCCCGATTCACCCTGGGCGAGGGCCAAACCATCGATGCCGCCCTCCTGACCTTGGCTGAGAGACAGGCCAATGCGCCGGCCGCGGTCCAGCCGAGCGGAGACACCAACCCCTGGACGCTCGAGAAAGGCGACGACGGGATCCACCGCCTGACCATGCCGGGCTGGGCGCTCTACAATTCGACTTTCGACTGGGCGTCGTGGCTGGGCGCGGTCATGGACGATCTGACCGGGGATGGTGCGCGCGGTCTGATCGTCGATCTGCGAGGCAACGAAGGCGGCAACGACTGCGGGGACGTGATCCTGACCCGGCTGACTGACCGCGACATACCCCGGTCGCGAAACCAGCGGTTCATTCGCTATCGCAGCGTGCCCGAGGCCTTGAGGCCGCACCTTAGCACGTGGGATCGCACCTTCTACGACTGGGGCGAGATGGCTCAGCCCGATCCCGAGCGCGCGGGCTTCTATCGCCTGACTCGCCCAGGGGACACCGATGAAGCCGCACCGATTCGCCCGGCGGGACAGCGCTTCGCCGGCAAGGTGGTCGTGCTGTGCGACAGTTCGAATTCGTCTGCGACTTTCGGCTTTGCGGAGACGGTCAAGGATACGGGACTTGCGACCCTGATCGGCACGCCAACCGGCGGCAATCGCCGGGGCATCAACGGCGGGGCCTTCTTCTTCATGAAACTGCCCTCGTCTGACGTTGTGATCGACCTGCCGCTGATCGCCAGCTTCCCACGGACGCCCCAACCCGATGCGGCGATCGAACCGGACATTCTGGTCCCAAGCACGATCGAGGACATTCGGACCGGGCGGGACGCGCAGATGGACGTGGCGACCCGACACATCCTGCAAGGCTGAAGGAGCCCCAACATGGCATACCGATCCCTCATCGGCGCGATGGCGCTCGTTCTCCTCGGATGCAGTCAGGCAGACGCCCAGAGCGCACCCTCCCCCGCCGACCTGAGGCTGGGACTGGTCGGGCGCTGGAGCGGTGCCCTTGGCTACCGCGATTATCAGACCGATCGGCTGTTCGAGATTCCCGTGGAGACGACCATCTCGACGCCGGGGGATGGAGCCACCCTCATCCGCCAGAGCCTGTTCGACGACGGCCCGGCGAACCCGGTCTGGATCACGACCGTCAGCCTTGACGACAGGTCGGCCAGCACGACCGCTGCAGCCAGCTATCGTGCCGGTCGCCCGCCGGAACTCTCGACCGACGCAGTAACGGTCAGCGCCTATCAGGGGCCGACGTCATGGACCCTGGTCTACACACAGACCGGCGAGGATGATGACGCGCCGGCCGACATTCGCGTGACCGAAACGCGCGACGGCGACAGCGTGATCGCGGTCAAGGAGGTTCGGCCGGTGGGGGCTTCCGACGATGCCTGGCGGTTCCGCAACCAGACCCGGCTCACACGGGTGGGCGACTAGAACTTGCGCTGGCCGCTGACGGTCTCGAAGAACATCCGCCAGTCGCCCATCAGGCTCCAGAGGGGATACTGGAACGTCGCAGGCCTGTTCTTCTCGAAGAAGAAGTGCCCCACCCAGGCGAAGCCGTAGCCAACCAGCGGCATGGCGAGGAACCACCAGGGGTTCACAAACACGCCCAGAACGGCCGCCACGATCACGAGCGCGGTGCCCACGATGTGTATCCTGCGGCACGTCCGGTTCGAGTGCTCGTGAATATAGTAGGGGTAAAAGGCGCTGAACGACTGATAGCGTTCGCCGGGGGCGGGGTGGCTGCTCATCCTGCAACGATGCCCCCGAACCCGTCACCCTGACAAGTCAGGCGAGCACTCCAGCCTGAAGCAGGGCCAGGCCGAGCGCGCCAACCACGATCCGCCACCAGGCGAAGGGGGCAAAGCCGTGGCGGGTAACGAAGTCCAGCATCGTCTTCACGACGAAGAGACCCGAAAGGAAGGAAACGACAAAGCCGATGGCGATGAGGCCAATCACGTCGCCGGTCAGGAAATCCCGGCTCTCCCAAAAATCGAGTGCGAAGGCCCCGACCATCGTCGGAATGGCGAGGAAGAAGCTGAACTCGGCCGCCGCGCGCTTGTCTACGCCGAGCAGCAGCCCGCCCACGATGGTCGCGCCGGACCGCGACACGCCGGGGATGATCGACAGACACTGGAACAGACCAACACCCAACGCCGTCTTCAGCGAAAAGCCCATGGCGTCATGCTCGCGCGCTGGGGGTGCCCAGCGCTCCAGAGCGATAAGGGCGAAGCCGCCAAGGATCAGCGTCACACAGACAATGGTCGGGTTGAACAGCACCGTCTTGATGAAGTCGTGGAACAGAAGGCCGATGAGCGCCGAGGGGAAGAAGGCCAGCAGGACCGCGATAGCGAAACGTCGCGCCGACGGATCCTTGCCAGGCAGGCCGATCAGTACCTTCCAGAGACGACCGAAATAGAGAGCGACCACCGCGAGGATCGCTCCCAGCTGGATCATGACGATGAAGGTGTCCCAAGGCTCGTTGGACAAGCCGAGCGCGCTCTTGGCCAGCAGCAGGTGGCCCGTCGAGGACACCGGAATGAACTCGGTGAGACCCTCGACCAGGCCGAGGATGATCGCCGCCAGCCAGTCCGCCATGTCACGCCCCGATCGCTACGCCCGGGTCCGATGTCGGCCGGTCTCGGTGACCTGATCCGCGATCAGGCAGAGGATTTCAAGGCGTCATGTCAGCAGGACGCGGCCCGACGTAGCGCAATCTCGTGCGGATCGTTCCACCTTGCATGATCTGGTCAAGGGCATGGCCCATCAGGCCAACCAGCCGACCGGTCAGGAGAATGTCCAGCGCGCCGTCGCGCGGGAGGTCGAGCCGACGCGCGATCACAGCGAGGGCGCCGGCGAAGGCAATTCTCTGACCTGACGCGGCTTCCCCTTCGCGCACGACCGCCTGAAGGTCTCGCGGGAGCTCGGCGAGCGCTAGCAGCGCCTCAGCCCGAGGGTCGCCGTGGGGGAAACTGTCGGAACCAAAGCCGGGCAGGCCTCCTTCCGACGCCATGCGTCGCTCTGCAGCGCCCAGCGGGTCGCGACGCGCCTCGATGACATAGGCGATGGACCGCTTCAGCGTCCGGATCATCGGCGAACCCGACAAGGCCGCGAGGCCCGCCAGGGTAGCGGCCGCAGGCGAAGCGCCGCCCGAGGCCGCCGCCCGCGTCGCAAGAACCGAAGGGTTCATGTCGTGCTCGGCCGCCAGCACCAGCGCCCGACGAAGATGCACGCTGTCGCGCTCCAGCATCTTGTAGCCGCGCGCCAGCCGCTGATGGAAAAACAGTCGGGGCCCGGAGCCGGCGACCGCATCGACCACTTCGTTGAGCACGCCGGCCGCCTCGACCCTCAGGGTTCTCGCATCGCGCGCGACAGAAGGCGCATCCTCCTCTGCACGTCGTGAAAGCGCGGCGAACAATCGCGCCCGGTGCGAGGCACCGCCAGCGGTATCGACCCTGACGCCCAGGCCGGCGAACGGATTGAGATCTTCGCATCCCCAGAGCAACCGAGCGGTATCCTCCAGCGTCGCCGACTGAGCCCACTCCGCCGCGTCACGTCCGCGGTAGTAGATCCGACCATCAGCGACCAGGCTGACGGAAGACGGGATACGCGCCTCACCCTTCACCTCCGGTTCGAACGGGACGACCGTTGCCGGGGCCTCGCCCGGAGAGCCGCCCTTCAGCCGGATGACATCGGCAAGCGCATAGAGGCTGCGACGGGGATTGTCCGGATCAGGCCGCGCCGCGATCCGGCCACGGCTGACGTAGGCGTAAAGAGTCTGGGTCTTGACCCCGAGAAGCGACAGAACCTCGCTCCGCGGTGCCCAACGGTCCGCAGCCTCGGTTACGACCTGATCCAGGCCTGACGTCATTCTCGCTCCCGCCGTCGCAGTGATTTGTTTAGGATGTTGGGGCGCTTTCGTGGCGGAAATCCTAACAAGGGTCTGCGACCGCGCGATCCTTGGCAACCTGCAGGCGATCCGCCAAAACGGCCGTCATGACTGACGTCGCGCCTCCCGATCCCAAAGCCGCTGCCGGGGCCCTCGATGCGCGTCAGATCACAGCCCTGTCGGTCTGCGTCGCCACGGTCCTGATCGCCCTGAAAGCCTTCGCACTCGGGGCGTCCGGATCGGTGTCCATTCTGGCATCGCTTGCTGACTCCGCCCTCGATCTGGCGGCATCGCTGACAACTTTCTACGCTGTCCGCTGGGCAGCCCGGCCAGGCGATCACACGCACCGCCATGGCCATGGCAAGGCCGAGGCGATGGCGGCCCTTGTCCAGGCCGGACTGATCCTGGCATCCGCTGTGTTCATCGGCTGGGAGGCGCTGGCCCGGATGTTCGATCCTCGCCCCGTGACCGGGGGCGTCTGGGCGATCGGTGTCGTCATCATCTCGATGGCGCTCACCGCAGGTCTCGTCTGGCTGCAGACCCGCGCGCTGAGGGCCCAGGGCTCCATGGCGGTGAAGGCGGATCGCGCTCATTATGCGGCGGATCTCGCCGCCAGCGCCGTCGTCCTGATCGGGGTGGTCTCGGGCGCTTTTCTCGGGGCACCAGGGTTGGACGCTGCCGCTGGACTCGTGGTCGCGGTCTGGCTGGCCTGGGGAGCTTTCGGTCTCATCAGGGAGTCCGGCGGTCAGTTGCTGGATCGCGAGGCGTCGGATGCTGACCGGGTTACGCTGACCAATGTGGTGCTGTCTGATCCCCGCGTCAGTGGGCTCCACCAGCTGCGCACCCGTATGTCCGGCAACCGCCTGATCGCCCAGATGCATATCGACCTGGATCGAAGCCTGTCCTTCGAAGACGCCCATGCCATCGTCGTCGAGACCGAACAGCGGATCCAGGCTGCCTTCCCGGAGGCCGATGTCTTGATCCATCCAGACCCGCGCGGCCCCTGGAGTTCGGCCGTGCCCGCCACGGCACCGCCATCACCGTAAACGCGGATTTAACGGGCCCTGGCGCAGGAGCGGACCATGTCTGCGGGCGTCCTTTTCCACTTCCCATTCGATCCGGGCTCGCGCGCCGTGCGGCTGGCCCTGGGCGAGGCGAGGATTGAATGGACCGAGGTCCTGGTTCGCCCCTGGGAGGCGGACTGTCCCCTGCATGAACTCAACCCATCAGGCATGCCGCCGGTCTTCCAGGTCGAAGGCCCATCACCGCTGACCCTGTGCGAGAGCGCTGCCGTTCTGGGCTGGATCGAGGATCAACAGGCCTCGCCGCTGCTGATGCCTTCCGATGCGAGCGAACGTGCGGAGGTCCGGCGGCTGACTGGCTGGTTCGAGCGTCGCTTCACGGATGAGGTCGATGCCGTCTTGCTGCACGAGCGGATGGAAAAGCCACTGCTGCGTCTCGGCCCCCCTGAAGCCCGGATGCTCCGGGAAGGTCGAGAGGCCCTGAAACACCACCTGGCGGTCTTTGACGAACTCTTGGCCAATCGTGACTGGCTGGCCGGGCGGCGCCTCAGCCAGGCTGACATGACTGCTGCCGCCCACCTGTCCATCCTCGACTACTTCGGCGAAATCCCCTGGGGATCGCGGCCCGCCCTGAAGACCTGGTACATGAAGATCAAGTCCCGGCCCTGCTTCCGGCCCTTGCTGGCCGATCGCTTCCAGGGCCTGGCCCCGGCGGCCTGCTACGCGGATCTGGATTTCTGACTTAGTCGGCCAGAATGCGCTGCACGATCACCTCGGCAGCCTCGACGGCGGTCATGGTCGTGGTGTCGATCACGATTTCGGCTTGTTCGGGCGGCTCGTAGGGACTGTCGATCCCGGTGAAGTTCTTCAACTGGCCTGCGCGCGCCTTGGCGTAGAGACCCTTGGCATCCCGCGCCTCGGCGACCTCGAGGGGCGCATCGACGAAGACCTCGATGAATTCGCCCATGGGCATCAGTTCGCGTGCCATGCGACGCTCGGCGCGGAACGGCGAGATGAAAGCGGTGATGACGACCAGCCCGGCATCGGCCATCAGTCGGGCCACTTCGGCGACGCGGCGGATGTTCTCGACGCGGTCCTCCTCGGTGAATCCCAGATCGCGGTTCAGGCCGTGTCGGACATTATCGCCGTCCAGAAGATAGGTGTGACGACCGAGGGCATGGAGACGTCGGTCGACCAGATTGGCGATGGTCGACTTTCCGGCGCCGGACAGCCCGGTCAACCAGATGACCCGCCCTTTCTGACCCTTCATGGCCGCCCGGGCCTCTCTGGTTACATCGATGGCCTGCCAGTGAATGTTGTCGGCCCGGCACAGAGCGAAGCGGATCATGCCCGCCCCGACCGTCCGGTTGGTGATCCGGTCGATCAGGATGAAGCCGCCCAGGTCACGGTTGGCTTCGTAAGGTTCGAATGCGATGGGTCGGTCCAGAGCGAGGTTGCAGACCGCGATATCGTTCAGCTCCAGCCGTTTCGCGGCCAGCTTCTCCAGTGTGTTGACGTTGATACGGTGCTTGATCGCCGTGACCTGCGCCGTCGCAGTCCGAGGCCCGACTTTCAGCAGATAGGCGCGCCCTGGCGGCAAGGGCTCGTCGTCCATCCAGACGATCGAGGCCTCGAACTGATCGGCGACTGGTATCGGCGCGTCGGCTGCGGCGATCACGTCACCACGCGAGACGTCGATCTCATCCGTCAGGGTCAGGGTCACGGCCTGGCCGGCGTGGGCCACGTGAAGATCGTCGGGCATGGCGACGACGCGGGCGACATGGCTCTCACGGCCTGAAGGCAGGACCCGGACGCGGTCGCCGGGCTTGACCTCGCCCGAGGCGATCAGGCCAGCGTACCCTCGAAACTCCGGGTCCGGACGATTGACCCACTGCACCGGCAGCCTGAAGGGTGCGGCGGCTTCGGCCCGGGTCGTCTCGACGGCTTCCAGCCAGCCAAGCAGCGTCTGGTCCGACAGCGGCGAGGGGCGGGCGACGCCCTCGCCGGTCAATCCCGACAGGGCGATAGGCGTGACGTCGGCCAGTCCGATCCCGTCGGCGAAGCGACGGTAGTCCTCGGCGATCGCGTCGAACGCAGCCCGATCCCAGCCGATGAGGTCCATCTTGTTGATGGCGAGGACCACATTCCTGATACCGAGCAAGGCGCAGAGAAAGCTGTGTCGACGGGTCTGGACCAGGACGCCTTTTCTCGCATCGATCAGGATGACGGCCGCGTCGGCGGTCGAGGCGCCCGTGACCATGTTGCGGGTGTACTGCTCGTGGCCAGGGGTGTCCGCGACGATGAACTTGCGCGTCTCGGTGGCGAAGAAGCGATAGGCCACATCGATGGTGATGCCCTGTTCTCGTTCGGCCGACAGCCCGTCGACCAGCAGGGCAAAGTCGATGTTGGAGCCCTGGGTGCCGACGGCTTTGGAGTCGCGCTCCAGCGCGGCCATCTGGTCGTCCGGCACGGCTCGGGTGTCGTAGAGCAGGCGTCCGATCAGCGTCGACTTGCCGTCGTCCACAGAACCGCAGGTCAGGAAGCGCAGGAGAGACTTCTGGGCGAACATCAGAAGTAGCCCTCCGCCTTCTTCTTCTCCATGGACGCGGCCTGATCATGATCGATCATGCGCCCCTGGCGCTCGGACGTCGTCGAGGCCTTCATCTCTGCGATGATGTCTGAAACCGAAGCGGCCGTGCTCTCGATGGCACCTGACAGGGGGTAGCAACCGAGGGTCCTGAACCGCACCGAGCGCATCTGCGGGACCTCGCCCGGCAGCAGTCGCATGCGCTCGTCGTCGACCATCAGGAATGTTCCCGCGCGCTTCACGACTGGCCGGGGTTTGGCGAAGTAGAGCGGCACGAGTTCGATGCCTTCCTGTTCGATGTATTGCCACACATCGAGCTCGGTCCAGTTGGACAGGGGGAAGACCCGGATGCTCTCACCGGCCGCGATCCGGGTGTTGTAGAGCCGCCAGAGTTCCGGCCTCTGGGTCTTGGGGTCCCAGCGATGCCCCGCCGCCCGGAAGGAGAAGACCCGCTCCTTGGCGCGCGACTTCTCCTCGTCGCGCCGCGCTCCGCCAAAGGCGGCCTGGAAGCCAAAGTGATCCAGCGCCTGCTTCAGCCCCTCGGTCTTCCAGAGGTCCGTATGAAGGCTGCCATGATCGAAGGGATTGATGCCGCGTGCGCGCGCGTCCTCATTGACCCAGACCTTGAGGTCGATGGCCGGGTCGGCCGCGATCCGGTCGCGCTCGGTGTACATGTCCCGAAACTTCCAGGTCGTATCGACGTGCAGGAGCGGGAACGGCAGGGGACCGGGCCAGAAGGCCTTTCTGGCCAGGTGCAGCATCGCCGCAGAATCCTTGCCGATCGAATACATCATGACCGGCCGTTCGATTTCGGCGACCACTTCACGCAAGATCTGAATGGCCTCGGCCTCCAGCGACTGGAGGTGGGTCAAGCGAGACGGGACGTGCGACATTCCAGCGTCGCTAGCACCCAAAGGCTCCTCCGTCATCTCGCCCGGGCCTCGCCATACTGACGCGCCCGGGCTAGCGTCGTGTGCGATGCAACACGCCGCCGCCCGATACGTCTCGACCCGCGGGTCCTCACCCGTCGCCGACTTCGCTGAAGCCCTTCTGCGGGGCATGGCCCCCGATGGGGGCCTCTACATGCCGGCGACGTGGCCAAAGCTGACGCCTGCAAACTGGGAGGCGGGTCACACCTATTCAGACATGGCCGTTGCCGCCATGCTGCCCTTCATCGGAGCCGCCTTGCCCGAAGGCGCGCTGGGGCGGGCGCTGGAGCGTCTGGTCGCCGGCTTCGGCCCACAGGAGGTGACGCCGCTCGTCCAGCTGGAGGACGGGCTCTGGTTGCTTGAGTTGTTCCACGGTCCGACAGCGGCCTTCAAGGACCTGGCCATGCAGCTGGCCGCGGCTCTTTCGGCCGAGGCGCTCCAGACCTCCGGTGAACGGCTGACGCTGGTCACTGCGACCAGCGGCGACACCGGAGCCGCCGCCGTAGCGGCCTTCGCCAACCAGCCGCATATCCGCCTGGTCGTGCTGCACCCCCATGAGCGGGTTTCCCCGGTCCAACGTCGGCAGATGACGACGGTCGAGGCCGGCAACATCCTGAACCTCGCTGTGCGGGGCGACTTTGACGACTGTCAGAGACTGGTGAAGGCCTTGCTGGCGGACGAGAGCCTGCGCGCCGACAGCCGGTTCAGCTCGGTCAACTCGATCAACTGGGCGCGCCTCGCGGGCCAGATCCCCTACTACCTCTCGGCGGTCTCGCAACTGGCTGCGGCGGGCGAGACGCGGGCCCCGGTCTTCGTCGTGCCGACGGGCAACTTCGGCGACGCCTTCGCCGGGATTGCAGCCTCGAGGATGGGCCTGCCGACTCGGGGCTTCGTGGCGGCGGTCAATGCGAACGACGCCCTGGCCCGGGCCATCAATGAGGGCGTCTATGCCCGTCGGGCCGCCATCGAAACGGCCTCGGTCAGCATGGATGTCCAGGCTCCTTCGAACTTCGAACGGTTGGTTTACGAAGCCTCGGGCCGTGACGCAGACTTCACGCGTGGACTATTCGCCGACTTCGCCCGAGACGGCCGGGTCACCTTGCCCGACGACCTGTTGCAGGCCCTGCGCCGTGAGGTTTCTGCCGTCTCCGTGGACGAGGCCACCACGCGCGCCGGGATTGCGCATGCCTATGCGACCTGGAACCAGGTCGTTTGTCCCCATACAGCCGTCGCCCTGTCCGCCGCGCAAGCCATCGACAGGACCGCTGGACCCGTGGTGGCGCTGGCGACCGCGCATCCGGCGAAGTTCGGCAAGGACGTGGCCCCTGTGGTCGGGTTTGACCCGCATCCCCCTGACGTCATCCGTGCCCTCGGCGACCGCGCCGAACGGTTCGATGTTATCGGCACAGATACCAGCGAAGCACTGGCGGCCGTCAGGGCATTCTCGGCCTAGGATTGTAGCCGCCACCACGCCGCCCGGCGAAGGAAGGCGGCGGGGTCCTTGGGTGTCACGAGCTTGGTCGGATCGTGGAAGATGCGATCATGGAGCCGGGTCAGCGTAAAGCGGAGGGCCGCGGCCTCACCCAGCCGGGGCAGGGCGGCGGCTTCTGCATCGGTCAGGGGACGGAGAGCCTCATAGCCCCGGCGAAAGGCAGCGACGGCGTCGGGCAACGGCACGCCCTGGCCGTCGAAGCCCCAGGCGCTCAGGGCGATGGCCAGATCGTAGGCGAGTGGCCCGTTGCAACCGAAGTAGAAGTCGATGACGCCGGACACAGCGCCACCCTGGAACAGGACGTTGTCGGGGAAGTAGTCCGCGTGGATGGGCCCCAACGGCAGGTCACCCGCAAAGGGATCGTCGAGGCGGAACAGCAACGCCTCAGCCTCGTTCAGGATTTCCTGATCCTCGCCGGTCGCTGCCGTGGCGGACCGGTCGGCCAGCGCCCTCCACGCGGTCGGACCAACAGGGTTATCCCGAAGGCCAGCGAAGTCGGCCGCCGCCAGGTGCAGCCGCGCCAACATGGAACCCGCAGCCTCGATCTCGTCCGGCGAGGGATGCCGTAGCCAGGACCCATCAAGCCATTCGATCAAGGCGGCCGGACGTCCGTTCAGCCGACCGATCCAACCCCCTTCCCGCATGGGTACGGGCCGGGGCGCCGGAAAACCCTCAGACGCCAGATGATCGGTCAGCCCGAGGCAGAATGGCAGCGACGCCGCGTCTGTGCGGGCTTCGAACAGGGTCAGGACATGGCGCGCCCCCACAGTCTCCAGCCGAAAGTTGGTGTTCTCCACACCCTCAGCGATCGGATGCAGCGCCACCAGATCACCGAGATCATAGGCCCGAAGAAAGGCCCGCGCCTGATCGTCCGAAACCGGAGTGAAGACGGCCAAGGGCTAATGGTGCCCCAACGACGCGTGGCGCGCGCGAACGATGTCGTTCAGGTCGGCCAGAACGCTTTCGGTCGTGGGCCAGCGTCCGGCACCGCGTCCGCCGCAGGACCACACGCGTCCATCCTCTCCGTAGACCTTCAAGCCGTTTCGCTCCCCGTTCAGGGCGAGGAAGAACGGATCGTCGAGCCCGACGTCAAGTGAAACAGATGCCTTGAGCTCATCGGACTCGCGCATGCATGCACCGATCTGGCGCACCGGGCCCGTGGGCTTGAAGCTTTCCGAAAGAATCGCACAAGGCACATCCCCGGCAGGCGTCCGACCGAAGGCCTCAAAGGCCAGCAAGCGAACCTTGGCGGCCGAATCGCGGCCCTCGAGATCCGACGATGGATCCTCTTCAGCAAACCCCGCGACCCGGGCGTCAGCCAGAGCATCGGCAAAGTCTGCGCCCGCCTGGATGCGGCTTAGCATGAAGTTGACAGTACCGTTGAGGATGGCCTCGAAGCCCCTGATCGACCCAGCGGCCCGGGCCGCACGCACGGTCTCGATCATGGGCGCGCCACCGCCGACGGCCGCCGAATAGGCCAAACGGGCCCCTCTCGCATGGGCGAGGTCGGCGAGCCCCTGAGGAGCGCGGCTGATCGCCTGCTTGTTGGCGCTGGCGACGTCGATGCCTCGCTCAAGCGCCGCCCGGATCAGGTCATGGCCCGCGCCCCCCTCCGAGAGGGCCTCCAGCAGAATGTCAGGCTGGAGCGCCAGCAGGGCCTCTCGGTCAGCGGTGAACAGATGCGCCGGTGCCTCGACATCACGCGCCTTCTTCGGATCGCGGACAAGGACGCCGACCACCTGGAAGCGATCGTCGGCCTGGAGGCGCTTCAGCAGACCGCCACCGACCACACCGCAGCCAGCGATGGCGACCTTCAGCGGCGCGTCCGGCACGGACGGCCCCGGAGGTGCGGATTGCTCACCGACGACCGTACAATCGGATCGCCCAATTGCCGCAACCTCGATTTCAACCGACCTCTGCTGGCCCAGATCGATAGCATCGTGCTGGACCAGGGCCCCGCCGTGACGACGGGCGTCGTCCCAGCTCGCCCGGCGAAAGCGCAGGGGCTTGCCAGACGCTGATGCGGGATCGCGGTCGTAGAGCCCATCGACGTCCTTCACCAGCCGCGCCCGTTTCAGGCCGAGTTCGGCGGCAAGGAACACTGCCGTCAGATCCGATCCGCCCCGGCCCAGAAGGACCACGCGTCCATGTGGACCAATCGCGCCAAAGCCGGGAACGACCACGACCTGATGGGCCGCGATGGCCCGGCTCAGGGCCTCGGCGTGCAAGGCAACCGGGTGGGCATGCTCGACCGGGCCCTCGGCCACGATGCCGAGCTCGCGGACCGACAGGGCACAGGCATCCAGCCCGATACGGTCACAGGCAATGGCGACGAGCGCCGCCGCCTGCTCCTCGCCCTGGGCCACGTAAGCGGGAAGGAGCTCGTTCTCATGATCGAGACCCAGCGCGCGGGCGTCGGCCAGCAGACGATCGGTCTGCCCGCCCAGGGCGGAAACGACGGCGACGACCTTCCGGCCGGCGCGGACGTGACCGTAGAGCTCCGAGGCCACGGCGGGGGCACAGGACTGGTCCTTCAGGATGGACGAGCCGAACTTCAGGACGACGACCTCCGGTTCCGGCGCGGCGGCCGGAAGCGGTTTCTGAACGACGGAGAGATGGACTTTGGACTGGGGCATCGGGGTGATCCGTTTCGGGAAAGGGTTTGATTTCGGGCGAAAGAAAACCCGCCGGGCCGGGGCCGGGCGGGTTGGGGTTTGCTGAGCTGTCTGATCGACCGCGCGCTAACCTGTCCCCGCCCGCGAGGGGCCGGTGGTGGTGGTCATGCCGGTGGTGGTCGAAATGAAGGTCGCAGGCGTCATCGACCGCACCGCGGAGGCGGGGATCGAGGTCGAAACGGCAATGCGGCCGAGACGGGACACGGGGCGACCTCAGGAATAACGTTGGCGGGAGCGTGTCGGCAGATGTTGCGGCGGTCAACCCATCAGAGCATTTTTGTTTTGCGTCCGCCCCAGACTGCGACCCGATTGCCACGCCTTTCGCGCTGAAGGCGTGAAACGAGGTAGATTTTTTCTCTTGACCCGCGCCCTTCGCACTCGCAACGTAACGTCACTCATCAAGACCGGCTGAGGGATAGGCCCTTTGACGCCGGGGCAACCATCGGGTTCCGCCCGAACGGTGCCAACTCCTGCGGGGAGGGTTTCGACCTTCCGCGAGAGATGAGTGGAGCGTCGATCAGGCGACGTCTCCACGGTCTGTCACCGCGTCCGGGGTCTTGCTGAGCAGGACGATGCGGACGAGCACATGGCCTTCGACACACAGACCCTCGAACCTCTTCAGACCTCCCTATCGCGGCTGCCAAAAATCACGCGCGGCAACGTCGCCGTCGATCTGCCCGTGGAAATTCCGGCGGATTTCCGGTTGCAGTCGGGCGAGCGTCTGGGCCAGCGTCGAATCGTCGGCCGCCTGCATGGCAGGGAGGGCGCGCCGCTGGTCGTCGTCGCCGGCGGCATCTCGGCCGGGCGGTTCGTGCATCGGACGGAAACCAATGGTCTGGGTTGGTGGTCGGGCGCCGTCTCGATCCGGGGACCAATCGACCTCAACCGCTTTCAGGTCCTGGCCTTCGACTATGCCCCGGAGACCGCGCCGGGTGCCCGGCCGGTAACGATCACCACCCACGACCAGGCGCGGCTGCTGGCCCTGATCCTGGACGCGATCGGCGATCCGATCGTGTCGGCTTTCGTCGGCTGCTCCTACGGCGGCTTGATCGCCCTGGCCTTCGCCGAACTGTTCCCGGAACGGGTTGAGCAGCTTGTGGTCGTGTCTGCCGCCCACCGCGCCCATCCTCAGGCCACAGCATGGCGCGGTATCCAGCGGAGAATCCTGCAGTTGGCCGAGGCTGCGGGGCACCCCGAGGACGGCGTGGCCCTGGCTCGCGAACTGGCCATGACCACGTATCGCACCGCTGAGGAATTCGCCGACCGCTTCGAGACCGTCGCGCCGTTGCGCGCCGGTGGCAGCTATCCGGTCTGCGAATACCTTACGGCGCGTGGTCGGGCCTACCGGACCCACACCACGCCCGCCCGCTGGATGTCGTTGTCGGACTCCATCGACCGCCATCAGGTGACTCCGGAGGCCATCGTCACGCCGGTGACGCTGGTCGGCTTTGACTCGGACCGCCTGGTGCCGATCGAGGACATCCGCGAGCTCGCCGCCCGGCTGCCGACCTTGTTCCGCTTTGTCGAGGCCCGTTCGCTCTACGGCCACGATGCCTTCCTGAAAGAGGACGAGGCCGTTGGTGCCATCCTCCGCGCCGCCCTGAAGGAGATCGCTCAATGAGCCTGTCCAGCAAGAATGGGCGCCACGCCCACACGACCTGCGCCCGTTCCGGCGTCGATCAGGACACGGCGCACGGCGCTGTGATGCCACCACTTTATCTGTCGTCGAACTATTCCTTCGCGGGCTTCGAGCAGAAGCGGAGATACGACTACAGCCGCTCAGGGAATCCGACACGTGATGTGCTCGCCGAGACGCTTGCCGAGCTGGAAGGTGGGGCAGGCTGCGTCGTCACGGCGACCGGCATGGCGGCGGTCGATCTGCCGCTGTCCTTGCTGGAACCCGGCGACCTGCTGATCGCCCCGCACGACTGCTACGGCGGCACGCACCGGCTGCTGACAGCGCGGGCAAGGAAGGGCCACTTCGAGGTCCTGTGGGTCGATCAGGGTGATCCAGCCGCCCTGGACGCCGCGCTGAAGCTCAACCCGAGGCTGGTGCTGGTCGAGACGCCGTCCAACCCCCTGCTCCGCGTCGTGGACATCGCCGACATCTGCGCCCGGGCGCATCGCGTCGGGGCCAAGGTGGTGGCAGACAACACCTTCCTGTCGCCGGCATTGCAGACGCCGATCGCCCTCGGCGCCGACATCGTGATCCACTCCACGACGAAGTACATCAACGGCCATTCCGACGTCGTGGGTGGGGCAGTGATCTGCGCCGACCCGGCGGATCATGCGGAGCTGGCGTGGTGGGCCAACTGTCTGGGGGTCACGGGGTCTCCATTCGACGCCTACCTGACGCTGCGGGGCGTGCGGACCCTGTTCGCCCGGATCGAACGCCAGCAGGCAACGGCGGGCAAGATCGCGGCCTTGCTGGAGGCCCACCCGGCGGTGTCGGCGGTCCACTATCCGGGTCTAACGTCGCACCCCGGCAACGCCTTGGCGGCGAAGCAACAGAACGGCTTCGGTGCCATGCTCAGCTTCGAGCTGGCGGGCGGGGTCGAGGCTGTACGATGTCTTGTCGAGACGCTGGACGCCTTCACCCTGGCCGAGAGCCTGGGAGGCGTCGAAAGCCTGATCGCCCATCCTGCCTCCATGACCCATGCCGCCATGACGCCAGAGGCTCGCGTGGTCGCCGGCATCACCGAGGGACTACTGCGGCTCTCGATCGGACTGGAGCACGAGGACGACCTGATCGCCGACCTCATCCAGTCTCTCGACGCCCTGATCGTCGAACAGGCCGAGGCCGCCTAGGCCGGCCTCGCCTGGGTCTGCATGGCCCCGGTCATGGGAATGAAGAAGACGCCCACGTCGCGGCGGCTGCGCACCCGGCCATCGGCGTCCTTGGTGTAGACATAGAGCACCTGGCCCCGGCGGAACGGCTGGCCGATCGGGATGATCAGCTTGCCGCCAGGCTTCAGCTGACGGAACAACTCGGGCGGAGCGTATTGGGCCACGCAGGTCAGCATGATGGTGTCGAACCCCTCGGTCACCTCGGGCCAGCCGAAATAGCCGTCGCCGACACGCGAGTGGACGTTGTCATAGCCCAGCGGGGCGAAGATCTTTCCCACAGCCTCCCCGATCGGCTGGATGATCTCGATCGTATAGCTATCGCGAACGATGCGGCTGAGCAGGCTGGACTGAAAGCCTGAGCCGGTGCCGATCTCCAGGGTCACGTCCGTCGGCTTGGGTGCTGCCAGCTGCGTCATATAGGCCTGGCCGAGGTAGTCTGAGAGCACGCTGCCGTGGCCGATGGCCCAAGGCTTGGGGTCAGCCTCATACGCCTGGTAGGCAGTCGAGGCGTCGGACGCATAGGCGTAGTGGTAGAAGTCGCGTGGCACGCTTTCGAAGGCCTGGACCACCTTGGGGTCATGGGCACCGAAACGGCTGTCCAAATAGGTGCGGATACGGTCGATGGCGGCGGGCTTTCTCGCCTGGATCTCGTTGAACTGGGCCTCGCTGATGCCGTGGGGTCGCTCGGAAGCCTGCATGGCCGCGTTGAAGCGGGCGTAGGTCCAGGGCTCGGTCGGCATGCGGACGGTCGCGGACACGGCTGAGGCCGCTCCAGCCGCCGCCGCGGCGTTGCCGACGGGAGCAGCGGCACCCGACCCACCCGTCGCCTGTGTCGGATTGAGGCGGGCCTGAACGGACTTCATCGTCTGCTCGTCGCAGGCAGCGAGGCCCGTGACAGCCGTCGCTCCGGCGGCGGTCAGCAAGGTGCGGCGGTTCATCGGGCTCATGCGGGGCTCGTCTGGCTCTGGCGGGCGTCCGCCGGGAAAGGATCGAGAGTGGCTGCCGACGGTTCGGGCAGGTCGGCGAAGGGATCGGCCGGTGGCGCGGGTTCAAAGATCGGCGCGGCCTTGGGTCTGGGAGAAGCAACTGGAAGGACAAGGAAGGCCAGCACATAGAGCCCCGCCCCGATGATCAGCAGGGAAGAGAAACCGATGTCGCGGCTCATGAGATTGGCCAGCGGCGTGGCAACAACCGAGAAGGCTCCATTCAAGCCCCAGGCCCAAGGAAGGGAACGACCGTCACCGACCTGGATCAGACCGAGCGGGAACGGCAGTCCGAGCGCGAGTGAGACAGGCGCGGCGGCGAGGACGACCATCGCGCCCTTGATCGCCCAAGGCTGATCCAGCGTGCGCATCATGAAATCCTCGGCCCCCATCCACATGGCCGCGATCCAGCCCAGGATGACGACCAGGCCGATCAGCGAGGCGGCCTTTGGCAGGGCGGCGCAGCGTCCCGCGATCATGCTGCCCAATCCGGAGAAGATCAGCATGGAGGTGAGCACCAGGGCAAAGGCGGACGAATAGTCGTTCAGCCAGAAGGCCGCCTTGTCGATCAACCAGATTTCGATCAGCAGGAAGCCGAGGCCGAGCGCCGGAAAGTAGAGCGCTGGCCATGCCCGCGGCTTGTCCCTGGCCCCGCTGGTCCGTCTGCGGAACAGAAGCGGCGCAGACAGCACCAGAAGCGCGATGAGGATGGCCTGTCCTAGGACGGCGATGTTCACCAGTGCCCCGATCTCGGCCTGGGGAAGAACCTCAAGCCGTCGGATCAGCGTCGGCAGGTCTTCGAGCCGGAGGGAGGCGTAGAAGGCGGGTCGATCCAGGGTCGCGGGCCGAATATGGAAGGCTTCAGCCGACGGCGACGGCCGACCAGCGAGCACGGCCTCGACCTCATTGGCGATGGCGTCGTTCGGGCCGGTCGAGACGATCTGACCGCTGGCCAGCGAAACGCTGGGGAGATCGTTGAAGAGGCTGGCGCGGGCCGTGGCGATGTCGAGACCTGGCCTCCAGGAGATGTCAAACGAGCGCTCAGCGGCCCACGTCTGAAGTGTGGCGATGTCTGCGGCTGACCACGGCGTAGAACTGATCAGGATCCGTGCGTTCCAGGCGGACCGATACACCATGACATGGGTGGAGGGATCGCTTACCCCCATGCCGATCAGAGCCTGCCGCGCAGTCGCCAGGACCCTAAGCGCATAGACCGGGAAGTCACGGATCGACACCGAGACTGACACCATGCCACCGGGTTTCAACGCCGCGAGATAGGCGTGCACTGCCTCTGCCGTGACACCTGTGACATTGGCGGGCGCGGCATCGACGAAATCTGCGGACAGGTCGATCACATCATAGCTGTTGGGACCCGCCAGCCATGCGGCCGCGATCGGTCCGCTCTCCAGCAGGGTGAAACGCGGATCGTCCACTAGCGCGGGCGAAGGTCCGAGGCCCCCTGTCAGCGCGGCACGCAGCACAGGCTCGCCCTCAACGCCGTCGACGCGTTCAGCGCCGAGCCGCATGGCCTCGGCTGCGCGGTAGCCTCCGGAGAGTCCGACCAGCAGGACCTCGGCACCTGGCCGCAGCGCATAGGGAGCCGCCGACAGGGCGCTTGGTGCATAGGCCGCGTCCAAGGGACCAGCCTTTGGCAGGGCGCCGATGCGGTTGCCGTCACGGTAAAGGCCATAAGTCGAGGGCGGCCCTGAGACACCCATCATGCCGGCGTTGTTTGACACGTCGGCGTCAACCCGCTCGGTGAAGTTATCGAGGAGCAGATAATGCCCGCGCGGCTGGCGGACCTCGGCGACCACGGCCGAGCCTGGGGTGTTGAGCGGCGCATAGATCGCCTTGAACTCGGAGAAGGCCGGTGCCGCCCCGGTGAACAGGACGAACTGGGCCCCCGCAAAGGCCGCCGCAGCCAAAGCAATTCCGGTCCACCGTCCCTTGCCCGGCTGGAACACAGGGGCAAGCGCAAGCGGGATCATCAAGACTGGAGCCAGCAGGAAAGGATGCACCACGAACATCAGGCCGAGCGCCAAAGCCGCGCCCAGCCCGGCCCCGATCAGGTCATAGCCATAGACCCTGCCGATCTCGCGGTGGTTCACGATGAAGATCAAGCTGATGTAAAGCCCGGCCAGGAAGAAGAAGGGCAGCAGGACCGCGTAGTAGAGGCCGATGTTGCGGACCTGATCCGGCCAGGTGGTCGGGTTCTGAAGCTGCAGCGGATTGAAGGGGTTGGCCGTCACGGCCTGGTATCCCAGCGCAGCGGCCAGAACCATGGCGGCAGGCAGGACGGTCCGGAGGAATACGCCATGCCGGGCCACCGCGTCGCGGAACAAGGCAACGACCACACCGCTGAGGGCGAACCCGGCCATGACGATGGATATGATCCAGTATCCGTATTCGGACCATTTCGCCACGGCGAAGTAGCGGGTGAGCGCGTTCTCGATCCCGACCACGCCCATGGCGATCAGGAACAGCGGGATGAGCGCGGCCCGGGCCTTGTCGGACGTGGTGCTCACTGGACCGCGCTCCGCTGCGCGACGCGGCGGTCGAGGCAGTGGATCAGCAGGCTGTTGAACCGAACGGCTTCGTCCACAACCAGGGCATGACCCGCGTTTTCGAAAACGACCATCTCGGCATCTGGGTGCGTGCGCACCAGATTGTCGCCTTGCTCGCGCCAGCGCGGCCGCACCGCGTACAGGACGGGCACGGTCGTCGCATGAACCGCCGACCGCCAGTACGCGCGCGGAACGTCGTAAGCCAGCAGCCGACGCTCGTCCTCTGGTGTCATCCTCAAGGCCTCATCGGTGAGGCGAGCGCGATACTCGGCACCCGGATCATGGGCGAACATACCCGCCACGAAGGCGGCGCGGCGCGCGCGGCGTTCGTCAGGCGGTAAGTCCGGTGGCATAGCAGCGCGCTGCGGACTGGCGCTGGGGCGAGGCGCAGGCTCCTCGCCGATGGAGTTGTCGATGAGAACCAGCCCCGCGATGCGGGTGTCGTCGGCCTGTGCCACCCAGGCAAGGCTGTCCAGCACGCCCAGGGACCAACCGACAAGCACCACCGGTCCAGTCGCAGCATGATCGATCAGCTCGCCGATATCGCGACCGCGCCGCTCATGGGTGTAGCCGAACCGGGTGACCTCACTCTGGCCCTGCCCCCGCGGGTCGAGCGCGAGCACATGAAACCGGTCGGACAAGGCTTCGATCTGCCTCTCAAAGATCCAGCCCGGCATGGTCCATCCGGGAACGAACAGGACCGTCTGTGCCCCAGCGGGGCCCGCCTCCAGAAAGTGAAGACGGGCCCCGTCCGAGGTGATGAAGCTGCGGCCCTGAGCCGCCTCGACCACGCCCCCCGACGCGGCCGTCGCCGTTGCGAGAACGATCCCCCCCATCACGCCGACCATGGCCGCCCGTGTCCATGCCGGCAGGGTTGACGAACCGTTGGGCTTCATCGCCCTGGATAGGAAACCGGGCGCAATCTCGTGTCGAGAGCCTTCGCCGGGCGCGGGAGCGATAGGCTTAACGGCGTGGCGCCGATGCACCGCCCCTTGGATTGGTCAGTAACCGCCGGCGCGAGCAAGTCGTTCGGCATGGAAGCCCGCGTCGCCCAGGAGTTCGTTCAGCACACGGACGCGCTTCATGAAGAGACCAACGTCGTATTCGTCGGTCATGCCGACGCCGCCGTGCATCTGCACCGCCTCCTGCACAGCCAGCTCGGCGACGCGGCCCGCCTTGGCCTTGGCGACCGAGACGGCGAGACCGGCCTGGTCGGTGCCCGCGTCGATCCGCTGTAGGGCGGCGAGCGTCGCGGCCTTGGCGATCTCCAGCTCGGTGAACAAATGGGCGGCGCGATGCTGGAGCGCCTGGAACTCGCCGATCGCACGGCCGAATTGCTTGCGGGTGCGCAGGTACTCGACCGTGCTGAGGAACGCCTGATCGCCCGCCCCGATCAGACAGGCGGCGGCGC
>JAIERG010000148.1 GCA_019747095.1 Caulobacteraceae bacterium
GCCCTGGCCGAGCGGATCGGTCAGTCCGCCAGCGAGCCGATCTCCATGATGCTCGCCCCGCGGGGCCTGCTCGAGGCCCTGCTCACCGACCTGACCGACCAGACCTCTCCGGACGTCGATCTTTCGGCCGGTGCCGGCGCGGATGCCGCCCGCTTGCGCGAGCTGGCCCAGGAAGCGCCCGTCATCGACTTCGTCAACGCGGTCTTCGCCGAGGCCCTGACCCGCCGGGCATCTGACGTCCATGTCGAGCCGTATGAAGATCGCTTCCTGGTCAGGATGCGCATCGACGGCGTTCTGCAGACGGCCCGCTCCGCACCCCGCGCCAACTTCGACGCCGTCGCCTCGCGGATCAAGCTGCTGTCCGGCATGGACATCGGAGAGCGACGCCTGCCCCAGGACGGCCGCCAGTCGATCCGTGTGTCCGGTCAGGAAGTGGACCTGCGTGTCTCCAGCCTGCCGTGTTCGTGGGGCGAATCCCTGGTCCTGCGTCTTCTGGGCAAGACCAGCCGCCTGCCCCAGCTCTCGGAACTCGGCGTCGGGCCGCGCCAGGAGAGCAGCCTGCTGCAGCTGTCCGAGCATCCGAACGGGATCCTGCTGATCACCGGCCCCACGGGCTCTGGCAAGACCACAACCATCTATCGCCTTCTGACCCACCTCAACGATGGCGAGCGCAAGATCATCACCGTGGAGGACCCGGTCGAACTGGACCTGCCCGGTGTGATTCAGGTCCGCGTGCGTGCCGAGATCGGTCTGACCTTCGCGGCAGGACTTCGCTCCATCCTGCGCCAGGATCCGGATGTCATCATGGTCGGGGAAATCCGAGACCCGGAGACCGCGCGGATCGCGGTCCAGGCCGCGCTTACCGGCCACATGGTCATCTCGACCGTCCACACGAACTCGGCGCTCGCGGCCGTACCCCGGCTTCTGGACCTCGGGATCGAAGACTACCTTCTCGCCGACGTCCTGCGTGGCGTCGCGGGTCAGCGTCTGGTCCGACGCCTTTGCCCGGATTGCAGCGTTCCCTCCACGCCCGAGGAAACCTCTGTGCACGAGGAGGCCCTGACCCCCGCTGTTCGTCGGGAGGTGGCTGGCACGCCGGCGTCGTGGCGCGAGCCGCGCGGATGCCCCAAGTGTGGCCAGTCCGGCTTCCGCGGCCGCGTGGGTCTGTACGAAATCGCTCCCGCTTCGGCCCGTGTGACGTCCGGCCTGCGCCGGCGGGCTGACGAGGAGGCTCTGACCGTGATCGCTCGCGAGGAAGGCTTCCTCAGCTTTGCGGAGGACGGGTTCATCAAGGCCCGCCGCGGCGAGACCACCCTGGCCGAAGTCTATCGCGTGGCCCGGGCGGGCGAGGAGTGATCTTGGCCAACAACGTCTATGAACAGACCGATGTGGTCGAAGGCGAGATCAGAACTGGCCGGCACCGGGAACTGATCGGCGGCCTGTGGGAGCAGATGGGTCCGCATCAGCTGTCCTTCCTGGTGGCTCAGGGGATGCAGCCCTCGCACAGGCTTCTGGACATCGGCTGCGGCGCCCTGCGACTGGGCGTGCACGCCATCCGCTATCTTGAGCCTTTCGCCTACTATGGTTCTGACGTCAGTGAAGCCATCATGCGCGCGGGGCATGAGCTTGAGCTGGACGACGACGGACGGGCAAGGGCACCCTGGTCGCACTTTCGCGCGAGCCCCGATTTCGACCTGCCCGAACCGGACAGGCCATTTGACTACGCCATCGCCCAGTCGGTGTTCACCCATCTGCCGATCAATCACCTGCGCCGGTGTCTTTCGCGCCTTGCCCCGCTCATGGCGTCCGGCGGGCGGTTCTTCGTCACCTATTTCGAATGCCGGCCCGACCAGGATCTGTTCGAGACCCTCGAACAACCCGGTGGCATTGTCCGGACACGCGATACGATCGACCCCTTCCATTATCGCCTCGATGACCTCGTCTGGGCCATCGACCGCTCGCCCTGGACCTTTGAGCCCATCGGGGACTGGGGACACCCGCGCGGACAGATGATCGCTGCATACAGACGTCGATGAGCGCCCCCAAAGCCTTCCAGTATCGAGCGATGAGCCGGGACGGGAAGCCGTCACGGGGTACTGTTTCGGCTGTCGACGAGCGTGCCGCCGTCCGCAGCCTGATGGCGGAGGGCCTTTTGGTCACCGACGTCCGCGTCGCGCCGGCACCTCGGGCTACGGGACAGAACCGAGGTTTGCGGCCGACCGAACGCGTGCTCGTTCTTCGCCAGCTGGCGCTGATGCTTGAAGCCGGCGTTTCCCTGCTCGAAGCCCTTGAAACGGTCGCCCAGGGCATGACGGCTCGCCGGGGCCAGGCCCAGTTCATGGCGATGATCGCTGCGCTGCGGCGGGGTGAACCCCTTGGCCAGGCCTTTGAGACCCATGCGCCGGGTTTTCCCTTCTACGTCTACGCCATGGCCCGGGTTGGCGAGGCATCGGGCCGCATCGCCGCCGTGCTCAAGGATGCGGCCGAACAGATGGCCTATGAGGACCGGCTCAGGAAGGATTTCCAGAACGCCCTGACCTATCCGGCCTTCCTCCTCAGCGCCGGCCTGCTTGCCGTCGGTTTCATCTTCACTCAGGTGGTTCCGCGGTTTGGAAGCATGATCGGCGAAGACCGCAGCAACGTTCCTGCCCTGTCGCGCTGGGTCCTCGACACTGGAGAAGCCGCCAACGCCAATCTGCCGGTGGTCGGCATCGGCCTCGTCGGGCTCGTGGCCCTTATCGTGATCATCGCGACCAATGCCACCATCCGGGAACGGGCCTACGTCATCGCTCACGGGATACCCGTCGTTGGCTCGGTCATTCGTTCGAGAGAGATCGCTTCATGGGCGCGCCTGACGGCGTTCGCCCTCAACAACAACGTTCCCATTCTTTCGGCGACAGGACTCTCCCGCGCGGCCGTGCCGGCGGGTCCGTTCCGGGTCGGCCTCGATCGTCTGGAGGCTGACCTGCGAGCCGGCATTTCGCTGGAATCGTCTCTCGCCTCGCATACACGCCTGGAAGCCATGGACCTGAGCCTGATCCGTGCAGGGCAGAAGTCCGGTGCCGTGGGATCAATGTTCGGCTTTCTCGCCGACAATTATGAAGCCAGGCTTCGCGATCGCATGAAACAGCTCACCGCGCTGCTCGAGCCGCTCGCGATCGCCATGATCTCGGTCATCGTTGGCGTTGTGGCGCTTTCGCTCGTTCTGGCCGTGTCCAGCGTCTACGAGGGGGTTGTTTGAGGCTCCGGGGCACGCGAGGCGGGTTCACCCTGATCGAGGCTCTCGTGGCCCTGGCCGTCGCCGCGCTCACCCTTACGGCCATCTTTCAGCTCCAGGTGCAGATGGCGCGCAGTCAGCAACGGGCCCAAGCTGTTCTCTCCCAGGTGGCCTTGCAGGAGAACGCGCTCGCTCTGGTCCGGGACATCAACGTGATGGAGAGACCCGAGGGGCAGATGAGTCTTCCGGGGGGTGCCATCGTACGTTGGAGCGCGACTGCGATTGGCGAGAAGCGCCGCAACGTGACTGAAGCCTCGACCTCGGGACGCTATGAGGTCCAACTGTTCGAGGTCTCGGTCGAGATCTCGTCTCCCGGCCGGCGCAGTCCGCCAAAACTGACGATCGAGCGGTTGGGTTGGCGGCGGCTGGACAGTGTCGATCCAGTCTCCGGCCAAGCCTTCTGAAGCCGGCCGCTACTCGTCTTCGGCCCCTGTCGACGTCGCCGGGCGATCTCCGAAATCGGCTCGAGGAAGGTCGAAACCCATTCCCGGTAGCCCCCGGAAGCTGAACGGCGTGAGCGTATAGGAATAGCCGCGACCGGTTCTGAAGGCCGAATTCATATCCGCTGAATACCGGTCGGCGAGATCGCTCATTTCGTCGTTGTTTCGCACGATGGTCGGGGTCACCAGCACGAGCAGTTCGGTGCGGGTGCCTGACACGGAGTTGGTCTGGAATGCCGAGCCGACAACCGGGATGTCCTTCAGGAACGGAATCCCGGTGTTGCCCTTGCTGAAGCTGTTGCTGATCAGCCCGCCGATGACGCCTGTCCAGCCATCGCCAAGCTCGATCTGCGTCGTCAGGCTGCGGTTCAGGATTGTCGGGCTGGCAATCGCGGTGTTGGGCGGATCACCGACCTCGGAAATCTCCTGGCTGATGGTGACGTCGACACGATCGCCATAGACGACCGGCTCAATGTCCAGGATGACCCCTGTCTGCCGATACTGAACGCTCTGCAGAATGTCGGTTGTTCCGGGCACGGCCTGAACGCCGGATGCGCGCTGCGAGGTGATGATCGGAACGTCGGTGCCAACCTGTATGCGAGCTTGCCCGCCGCTGCGTGTCACAAGTCTCGGGCGCGAAAGGATGTTTACCCGGCTATTCGATGCAAATGCATTGAAGACCGCCCGAAGGTCGGGGCCGATGAATGTCAGGGTGGCTCCATCTGCCGATATGCCCAGACCGCCTTGGGTGCCGCCACTGACCACCCCGTCTCCCCGGGTCTCCCGGCCGAACAGTTCGACACCAACGCGCGTTTCATCGGTGAGGGTGACCTCAGCGATAATGACTTCAACCACGACCTGGGGGGCCGGGGTGTCGAGTTGTTCAAGCAGGGAATACAGCTGTGCGTAGTCGCTTGCCGTCCCAGTGAAGAGGATGCGGTTGCGTCCGGCGTCAACGATCAGGCGACCGTTTCCAAACTGACCCGAGGCACCCTGCGCCTGAGTGGCCTGCTCCAGCGCAGGTTGGGTTCCCGGCACACCAGCGGGAGGTTGGACCGCCGAATTCGCCGGGTTCTGGCCCGCCGCCAACTGCCCAAGCGATTGCGCGTCCGTGTTTCGAACCTGATACACGAAAGTCGTCAGTCGGTCGCCCAGCGCCGCAGGCTGGTCCAGTTGCTGCACCCAGTACCTTACGCGTTCAAGAACCTCGCGATCATCGGTGAAGACCAGGATCTGGTTGGCGTTCTGGAATGGCAGGATGACGATCGACCGGCGCGCAGCGGACTGTCGGGACACGACGAAGCCTTCGGCGATCAGGACCTGTTCCAACGATCCCGCAAGGCCGTCCGCCGCCCAGTAGATCGGCTCGATCCGCAGGACCTGTGAGCCCGAGAACCGGGGTTGATCCAACTGGCGGAGGGCTTGCGTGACGGCCGCGACGTCGCGGCTCTGTCCTGAGATGATCAGGGTGTTCGACAGCTGATCCAGCGTTATGCGCGCCCCGGAAAGCTCGGGGTAAATGTCTGCCAGCAAGGCCTGAACGGCGTTTGCCTCGATTGTGCGCACCGGAAAGAGCTGTACGACCCGCCCCCCCGGGGGCGTGGCGCGTCCGCGGGATACCTCAGTGACGACGTTGCCTGTCGGGTTGGAGCCGATGATGACGGCCCCACCTTCGATGTAGACCTCAATCCCATACTGACGCAGGGCGCTCTGAGTAAGGCGGAAAAGATCCCGTCCCTCGAGTGTTCCGCCGGTTCCGCCTGAGATGAGATCTGTGCGACCAGCGACGTCGGGTCCAACGGAGTAGGGCACCTGCAGCAAGCCGCCGAAAACCGTGGCCACGAACTGCGGGATAGGCTGTGGGGTCAAAGTCGCGTCGACCGGCCCTGCGGGTACGAGCGCGTCGATCTGTTCCTGGGTTGCAGGTTGTCGCTGAGCAAGTGTGGTGGTCGGCGTCGGGATCTGAAGCGTCTCGGGTTGGTTGATGCGGGTCTCCCGCACATCGCCCGCTTCGCCGGCCACCGACGATGACGCCGCGGTTGTTCCTGCCTCGCCATCGATGCGGATCGGGTTAGCGTTGAGCGTCGGAAAAGCCGCGCACCCCGCCGTGAGGACCAGCGGGGCCATGGCCGCGCCCATCAGGACACGCGAACCTGACCGGTGCAGCCGGTGGAACCGCGCCGCTTCTGACTCGGTGGTCTTCATGGATCAGGTCCTGCCGTATAGCCTCACGACGCGTTCATCACGTCCGTTAGCCAGAGTGACGCTGGCCTCTGAAATTTCCTTTACCCGCCAACCGTCCATGAAGACTTCGCCTATTCCGAGGCGACTCCGGGTGTGGCCACTGACGAGCACGGACAGCGCCCCCGTCTGTGGGTCACGCGAGATACCTCTCACGGCGCTGGCGAAAACGACCGCGATGTCAGGCGGTGGCGGCGGCGGAAGAGGTGGCGGCGGTGGCGGCGGAGGCGGTGGCGGAGGCGGATCATACTGAAATGATCGAAGCACCCGAACTGCACCCACTGTGTCTTCGCCTGGCCGAAGAACCAAGGGCTCCGCCCCGGTCGCGCGTCGTCCGATGGCCAGCCCCGAGGGCTCGTCGATCTCGCTCCAGCGCCCAAGCAGAAATGCACCAAGGCACAGCAGACCGCCGATGATGGCCGCGAACCTCAAGATCTTTCGTCCTGTGCCATCAGCCCTCTTGTGGGAAATTCGAGCTCCAGCCTGACCCGGCCGGCCGTCGCCGGCGGAGCACCTTCGAATGCAGGCGGAGGAGGGCGTTCAAAAGAGAACCGGGTTACTCTGAACCCTTCGGGCCAGGTCGAGACATCATCCAGAAAGCGCAGTGTTGGCGACCATGTCAGGTCGGCTTGGACCTGAATGGGAATCCAGACGATTGGACCTGTCTGTGTGGTGGCATCAGTTGGCACGATGGAGACGCTGGTCATCCCGGCGTCTGATGCAGCGGCCTGCACATCTTGTTCGAGCCGCACCCTCAGTGTCTCGGCGTTCACGCCCTCGAAGCCCCACCGAGACATGTCCTGCAATGCCATTTCCCGTGCCGAGGTGTTCCGGGCATTGAGCGCGCGTTGCCTGTCTCGTTCGGCCGCTTCACGTGTCGTAAGGGCCTCGACATAGGCCGACTCAGCCTGGTCGCGAGCGTCGAGAGCCATCACGGGCGCATAAACGAGAAGCCCGACTCCGAGAGCGGCAAGGAGCAACCGTTCACGCGGGGTGGTCTGCCGAAAACGCCCGCTGACGGCAGCCCACCGGGCGCGCAGGGTGGACCGGGCCTGTGAGATGAAGGTCAATGCCAAGGCCCGCCTTGATGCGCCCTGGACCTTGGCGCGGTTCGTTTGCACGGCATGTTTCGCATCGACAAGGGTTTCACCCCGGCTATATCAGTCTGCAACAGGAGCGAACAGGTTTCAGTGTGCCCGGCGCACGACGGTTCGCCCAGATGGTGGGATCGAGGGTGCGATGATCCAGCGTGCAAAGACAATGGCGTTCAAATCCAGAAGGCGTCGAGGCGGGTACAGCCTTATCGAGATCCTGGTCGTGCTGGCGATCATCGGACTGATCGCGGCCGTTGTTGGCCCGCGGCTGTTTACCCAGCTTGATCGCTCGAAAACCACGACGGCGCGCCTCCAGATCCGGTCTCTGGAGGCCGCCCTCGAAACGATGAGGCTGGACATCGGTCGTTTGCCGACAACTCAGGAGGGTTTGGGCCTTCTTGTTTCAGCCAACCCGGAGGAGGTCAGTGGCTGGTACGGTCCTTACCTAAGCGAGGCACTTCCAAATGACCCATGGGGCCGCCCGTATGTATATCTGGCTCCGGAGGCATCCACATCTTCCACCTTGCCGGGCGAGTCTTCTGGCAGCCTGCAGGGCCCTGTCGGCGAGGTGCGTGCGACCGTCATGAGTTACGGAGCCGACGGTGCTCCGGGCGGCCAAGGCGTGAATGCTGATGTCACCAGCGCCGCCTCGTGAGGCACTACCCAAAGGCTACAGCCTGATCGAAATTCTGGTCGTTCTGGCGATCATCGCCCTCGCGACCGCTCTCGTCTTGCCGAACAGTTCGCGCCTGATGGACCAGGCGATGGCGCAGGCGGTCTTTTTCGAATTTCAGCGGGACCTGCTTGCGCTGCGAAAGCAAGCGAACCGAACCCAAACAGCGCTGGTTGTCAAAAGCGCGGCGCATACCCCATCAGGGCCTGCGGAAAGGGTTCTCACGCTCAGGGCAGGGTGGACCTATGAGGTGACGCCCGCACTGCTGATCGATGATGCCGGTGCCTGTTCTCCCGCGGAGGTCGTAATCCAGCGCGACGAGGCAGACCTGTTGAAACTCCGGGTCACGAATGCCGACTGCCAGCTTATTCGATACCTTCCAGAGGTGTCTGGCCGGCGATGACCGTCATCTCGACACGCAGGTTCCCCGTTCCAGGTTCCACGCGCGGGCGGATGTCGGAAAAATAACCGGAGCCTTCCAGTTCTGCCACCAACTCCTCGACCCGATCGGCTGCGGCCCCTGGCAATATCATGATCAGCGTGTCCAGGGACGCGTCAACAGAGAGTGGAGATAAATCGTGGATAGCTGCCGCGCCGATCGCTGCTCCAGCTGCGGTCAGCGGGCTCGTCGATCGCGCGATTTCCTGGAACGCCGTCAGCCTGGCGTCGGCGAGGCGTCCCTGGCCAGGCCCGGCTGGGGGGGGCATGGATTGGAAAATCGCTTCCGTCTCCGCGGTGACTTCCGCCGTGCGCGCGTTCAGGTTCAAGGTCATGCCCAAGAAATAGAGGGTCAATGACAGCGTAACTGTTGCAAGGCCTGCTCCGGCCAGCAGCAGCCCCTGTTCTCGCGTGATCTGGATCTGCTCTAGTCTGAGGCTTGGGGCCTGAACGTCAAACGGGATCGCAATGGCAGCTGGCGGCTTTTCGGGTGCTGGCTCCTGATCGACGTTGATCCGTGTGAGGTCCGCCCAGGCGCGATCATCGAAGCGACTTTTGCGCCAGACGGACACTTTCAATTCGCCTGACCGCCACAGCTGGGCCTCGTAACCACCGGCGATCGAAAGAACTCGCCAGCCCTCACCAGGCGCAACAGCAAGCGTTTCTGGCCGAAGCATCGGCCGAGACCGGCCGTAGTGCCGCGCGATTGCGTCTGCCGCACGTGTCTGATCCCACCACCATATGCCGAGACCTCGTCCGGTTGCGAGGACGGCACTGCCACCATCGACATAGGGGCTGTTCGTGGCGGCGTAGACCGCTGCCGCCCTGCGTCGACTGCCTCGGGGCAGTTGGGGAGCGGAGAAATGCGAATAAGCGCAAATGTCCCGGCCGAGGAGCAGAACAGGAGGACGCAGACGGCCCAGCAAGCCGGCTCCAGCGACCTGCTGAAGCTCGTTGTTTGAACCTAGGCGATCAACTCGAGGCTGCAGGAAACTCAGGCGCATCCTCGAGATCCATCATTGGTTCCTGCGTTTCGCCCAGCTCGGTCAAATCGATCCAAAAAGGGCGCTCCGGGTGGCTGGGCGTTGTGACAAGGCGACCCGTATAGGTCCAGCGAGAGCGAATGTCTTGCACAGTGTAGATTGACCGGCCCGAGGCATAAACAGGAGCGATCTCGACGTCGGTCTGCAGGACTGCGCCTGTGGCGTTCACGACTTCGTCCAGGCTGTTGAACGGTTGACGTTCGCGGGCCCGTATTGCGGCCTGCGCCTGACTTTCTGTCAGGCCGAACACGACCTGCAGGGCCTCGGTGCCAGCCGTATTCACGTTGCTTCGAAACAGGAGATGATCGGCCGTCAGCACGGGTCGTAAGGCGCGCCACGCCGGGGGGTCAATCGCTGACCTCACCCCGAGGACGTTCAAGAAATCATCCGGCGAACGCAACGGTCGGTTGGCTGGCCCAGCCGTCCCGGGGGGATAGTCGGACGCTTCCGCGCCGTTCAGGCTCCGTAGCGAATCCGGGTCAAGATAATCCACGAGGGCGGCCGTCACGTTCCCAGCCTCTGTTTCAGAAGCCCCAAGCCGGGTCATCAGCCGACCCATTTCAATCGGCGAAAGGCGCGAGATGTTGATCAGTCCCGCCTGGTCACGGACCCGAATGACGACGCGATCCGCAACGCGATACGGTCGGCCATCGAAGCGTAAATCTCGAGCCGCCGCCATCCCGGCTCGAAAAGCCGCATCCTCCTCGGGCGAAAGAGTCTGGAACTCTCCCGGAGGGAGAGGAGCATCGAGAAGAAGACCGGCTGGCCCCAACCTCTCTGTGGTCGCGAGATGAGCAAGTCTTGCCTCAAGCGTAAGGGCGTCCTGCAGGAACCGGACCCGCGCCCGAGCCTCTGAAGCTTCCTTGGTCAGGCTGGCCATGGCCGTCATGGCGACAAGAAAGATCAGGGTCACGATGCTGATGGTGACCAGAACAGTCGGCAGAATGAAGCCTGTTGGCCTTTCCGGCGCGCTCCGCCGCCATTTGCTAGAGGCGTTCATCGGCCACATACCAACTTTGCGGCAGGCCCGTTGAGATCATCGAAACAAGGCCGTTCCCGTCCGGGTCAAGGACGCTCAGATAAAGCCGCTCACTCTCGAGCGCCGGTGCCGCGCTGTTGACTGGATCGGGCGTTGAGGCGTTTGTCCAACTGTCCTGCCAAGCTACTCCGTCCGTGGAGTAGAAGAGAGCAGACCGGTCCCGAAGCCTCATCAGACGAACCGGTCTGTCCTCCCCGGCCTGACACATCAAGCGCAGATCGCCCCGGGCACCCTCGATCGATAGGCGAACTCGGCCTCGCCAACCGCGCGGCGCGCAGATCGTGGAGCGCATCATGACAGCCTCGGCTTCCACCATGCGAGAGGTGCCTTCGATCGTTTCCTTCGCGGGGTCGCGCACGGCCGCGGCTGGGACCAGCAACAGGCTGGACATGACCGTCCGCGCGTCCATGAGGGCAACCTCCGAGTCGGCTGCAGCCAGCGCCGCGCGTCCCAGTCGAAAGCCGCTGTCAGTCGCGCTGCGTCCGATTGAGAAGATGACCACCAAGGCCACGCTGGAAATGGCGAGAACGACCAGCGCCTCGATCAGCGAGAACCCTGTTCTACGTCTTGATGGCATCGTCTTCCCGTGTCGGGCTCGCACGTCTCAGGATAGGCTAGTGAAGCCTCGCCGACCAGTCGCCTTGGCCGGAGGGGGCATTCCTGCTAGCTAGCAGGTGAGGCGCAGGAAGAGCACGTGAAGGTAGGGACGACGCTTCTGATTGGGGTCCTGGTCGCCACAAGCGCCGGGATCGTGCTTGCCGCCGGACGATCGGACGGCTTCGCGAGCGCCGCTGTCCCGCCGGAGACCGTGTCACCGGTGCCGGCGACCCTACGGGATGTGGACCTCGCGTCTGACGCGCAGCCACGGGTCGATCGGGCGCGGTTCGCCGATCGACTGAACAGCGCGCTTCAGGACAGGAGCCAGGCGACATTGGTCGACGCTCCCGTGTCGCGCCGGCGGCCGGCGCAGCGGTCCGCCGAGGGGCCTGCCCGTCCGGTCAGTCTGCCGGATCGGGTTGAATCTCCATTGCCCGTGCGAACCCAAGCGGATGAGCCGGTCAACATCGCCGCAGCGCTCACGCGGCCTACCGATCCGGTCGATTGTCTCGCCCAGGCCATCTATTACGAGGCTCGCAGTGAGAGCGAAGAAGGGCAGGCCGCGGTCGCGGAAGTGATCCTGAACCGCGCCCGGAGTGGACGGTATCCCAGAGCCGTCTGCGATGTCGTCTATCAGCGCAACGCCCGGACCTGTCAGTTTTCCTACACCTGCGACGGTTCAATCGGTCGGTTTCCTGTGAACCGCCGGGCGTGGGCTACTGCCGAGCGTATCGCCCGCGATGTCTACGGCGGTAGAACCGCGACAATCCTGCCCGAGCGATCGGTCAATTACCACGCGGACTATGTCGCCCCGGGGTGGGGAAGACGTCTTGAGCGTGTTCGTCAGATCGGTGCCCACATCTTTTATGGTGCACCGCTTTCGGGCCAGACACCTGGTGCCACAACGGACACGAGGCCGAATACCGGGCCGCGCGACGGCCTCGTCTTTGTTCGGCTGGATGCGCTGGACCGCGCCTACCAGACCGTTCAGGAGGCATTCCAGCCGACTTCTCCCGGATCGCGTTCGGGACCGTCGACGGCTGCGAACTGACCGGTCTGGCGGGTCGCGTGCCGATCACCGGAAACGTCTGTTACATCAAGGCGATCCGACATGCTGACGATCGGGGCTGGTTTTCCGAGACGTTTTCAAGTTCGCGCATGGCCGCCCTCGGGCTTCAGACGGTCTTCGTACAGGACAATCAGTCGTGGTCTCGTCGTCGTGGCACTGTCCGCGGGCTTCACTTTCAGCGCCCCCCCTCAGCCCAGGCGAAACTCGTTTCCTGCCTGAGAGGCCGTATTCTTGATGTAGTTGTGGACCTTCGCAGGGGGTCCCCAACATTCGGCCAGCATCTGGCGGTCGAGCTTGAAGACAACGGCGACCAGATCTTTGTGCCCGAGGGGTTTGCCCACGGGTTCATCACGCTGACTGATGACGTGCTTTTGTCTTATAAGGTTTCGCGCCCCTACGATCCCCTCCTAGACGATGGGATCGTCTGGAACGACCCGGACCTTGCGATTGACTGGCCCGTCGCCGAGGTGCGGCCCACCCTGTCCGAACGAGACAAAGCCTTGCCAAGGCTATCGGGTCTTCAGAGCCCGTTCGACTATGGCGGCGGCGGTCCCATGTGTTTGATTTCAGTCTAGTTGCTGCCCGAGCGGTCTTCGGTCGGCTGAGGCTGAATCTGGGCAGAAGGCCTTGGTCGGGCATCCATCGCCACGCGGGCGGTGATCATATCGGCGAAGGCGGCCCCGTCCATGTTGGTTTCAGGTTCGCAGATCACCAGAAGTGCGCCATGCACAAGGCTCCCTTCCACCACCGCAAGCGGTTCCTCATACAGCGGTGCACTGGCTACGAACGCCCCGTCCATGTAGGTCTCCAGTGTCAACGCCCGCCGGGTCATTTGAGCGCAGTCGTACATGACCGAGATTGCCAGGGTGTCGACAAGGCCTTCCTCGGTATCGACCTGCTCATCCAGAAACGTCCATTCCCAGACGATCGGGCTATCCGTCTGCTTTTGGACCATGACGACCCGCGATTGGCCGACAGCGGCTATCCTCAGCTCTGTTGGCGTGGCCAAGGCCTCCTGGGCGACGGTCGGGGCCGCCATGGTCATGATCAGGGACACCAGCAGTGTTGAGCTCGCGATCAGCTTCATGTTTCGTGATTTCCTGAACCGGTTTGGGAGGAGCATTAGCATGGCGTGCGGCTATCCGACTGGCATCTGAGAACACCTGATGCGTATTTTGATCACCGGTGGGGCCGGGTTCATCGGTTCAGCCCTTGTCCGGCACTTGATCGGGCATACGCAGCACGAGGTGCTGGTACTGGACAAGCTGACCTATGCGGGCCTCCTCAGCTCGCTGGAGCCCGCGTCGAAGTCCAACCGCTACGGCTTCGTCCAGGGCGACATCTGCGACGCTGAGGCCGTGCGGACCGCCATCGCCGACTTCCGGCCGCAGGTGATCGCTCATCTGGCCGCCGAGAGCCACGTCGATCGTTCCATCGATGGACCCGGCGCGTTCGTACAGACCAATGTGGTGGGCACCTTCGTCATGCTGCAGCAGGCGCTGGGCTACTGGCGCGGGCTGGAGGGCGAAGACAAGGCGCGTTTCCGCTTCCACCACATCTCCACCGACGAGGTGTTCGGCTCGCTGGGCGAGACCGGCCTGTTCACCGAGACCACGCCTTACGACCCGCGCAGCCCTTATTCGGCGTCCAAGGCGGCCTCGGATCACCTGGTCAGCGCCTGGGGCCACACCTACGGCCTGCCGGTCCTGATGACCAACTGCTCGAACAACTACGGGCCCTATCACTTCCCCGAAAAACTGATCCCCCTGATCATCATCCGGGCCCTGAACGGCGAGCCCCTGCCGGTCTATGGCGATGGATCCAACGTGCGGGACTGGCTGTTCGTTGACGACCACGCCCGCGCGCTCCAGGCCGTGTTCGAGCGCGGCCGGCCGGGCCAGACCTACAACGTCGGCGGCAACGCCGAGCGGCGGAACATCGAGGTGGTCAAGGCCATCTGCGCCAGCCTGGACCGGAAGCGCCCCCGCGCCGACGGCAAGTCTTACGCCGACCAGATCACCTTCGTCGCCGACCGCCCCGGCCACGACGCCCGCTACGCCATCGACGCCACCAAGATTCGCGACGAGCTGGGCTGGGAGCCCTCCGTCACCTTCGAAACCGGCATCGAACAGACCGTCGACTGGTACCTGAACAACCGCGACTGGTGGCAGGCGATCCTGGACGGCCGTTACAGGACCGAGCGGCTGGGCATGACGAATGGCTGACGGCCCGATCGACATCCTGATCACCGGCGGGGCGGGGCAGGTCGGCCTCGAACTGGCCCGCGCCGAATGGCCCGCGAACGTCCGGCTGCACCTGCCGACGCGCGACCAGCTGGACCTCGGTAATGCCGGGGCCGTGCGCGCCGCCTTCGCCGCGACGCCGTTCAAGGCGGTCATCAACTCCGGCGCCTACACCGCCGTCGACAAGGCCGAGACCGAGGTCGCCGCTGCCTTCACCGCCAACGCCATGGGCCCGGCGATCCTGGCAGAACTCACCCGCGCGGCGGGCATTCCCCTGATCCAGGTCTCGACCGACTATGTCTTCGACGGCTCGGGCGAGCGTGACTACGCCGAGACCGATCCGGTCGGGCCGCTCGGCGTCTATGGCGCCTCCAAGCTGGCGGGCGAGGTCGCCGTCACGACGGGCAATCCGCGCTCGGTGGTGATCCGTACCGCCTGGGTGCTCAGCCCCCACCGCGCCAACTTTCTCAAGACCATGCTGCGGCTCGCCGCCGACCGTCCGGCGCTGCGCGTCGTCGACGACCAGCATGGCTGCCCGACCTCGGCGCGCGACATCGCCGACGCCCTGAAGACCATCGCCCTGCGAATGATCGATGACGCCAATGCCCCCACTGGCATCTATCATTTCGTCAACGCGGGCTCGACAACCTGGGCCGGACTGGCGGCTGAGATCATCGCCCTGTCGGCCGCGCGCGGCGGCCCCTCCGCCACGGTCGACGGCATCACCACGGCCGACTACCCGACGCCTGCGCGACGGCCGTTCAACTCGCGCCTCGATACCTCGAAGATCACCCGCGACTACGGCATCGCCCCGCGCCCCTGGCAGGACGCGGTGGCCGAGATCGTCGCCGAACTCATACCGGAGGCCTCCCGATGAAGGGCATCATCCTGGCCGGCGGGTCCGGCACCCGGCTGCATCCGATGACGCTGGTCACGTCCAAGCAGCTGATGCCGATCTACGACAAGCCGATGATCTACTATCCGCTGTCGACCCTGATGCTGGCGGGCATCCGCGAGGTCCTGATCATCTCCACCCCGCGCGACGTTCCCAATTTTCAGGCCCTCCTGGGCGACGGGTCGAAGTGGGGCATGGACATCCAGTACGCCGTTCAGCCCAGCCCCGACGGCCTGGCCCAGGCCTACATCATCGGCGCAGATTTCGTGGCGGGCGGCCCGTCGTCGCTGATCCTCGGCGACAACATCTTCTACGGTCACGGCATCACCGACCTGTTCAAGGGCGCGATGGCCCGGCCCGATGGAGCGACGGTCTTCGCCTATCACGTCAACGATCCCGAGCGGTACGGCGTGGTCGAGTTCGACCGCGACATGCGCGCCGTGTCGATCGAGGAGAAGCCGCCGGTGCCCAAGAGCCCTTGGGCGGTCACGGGCCTGTATTTCTACGACGAGCAGGTGGTGGACATCGCCGCCAATCTGAAGCCCTCGGCGCGGGGCGAACTGGAGATCACCGACGTCAACCGCGAATACCTGAACCGCGGCCAGCTGTCGGTCGAGATCATGGGCCGCGGCTTCGCCTGGCTGGACACCGGCACACCCGACAGCCTGCTGGAAGCGGCAGCCTTTGTTCGCACTCTTGAACAGAGGCAAGGCTTCAAGATCGCCTGTCCGGAGGAGGTCGCGTACCTGCAAGGATTCATCGACGCCAGTCAACTTGAGACGTTGATCGACGACCTTGGACCCTGCGCCTATGGCCGTTACCTCCGCCACACGGTCCTGAAGCGCCCATGAGAGCGCCCTTGACCAGGATTGGGCTGCTGGCCTCGCTGTCTGTGCTCCTGTCGTCCTGTGCACCGGACCACGCCCGATCACAGACATGGCAGGCGAGCGACTTCCTGATCCAGACGGTTTGTGTCGATGCAGGCGACCGACCGATTTTCGCGGATCCCGTCTCCTGCCCGGGCCAGCGCCGCAAACTCCGGCCGGGTGAGCCATTGCCGTACCACAAGGTCGATGTCGGGGGCTATCAGGTCAGCGATAGCTTCCCGGTGGCTGACCCGAACGGCCAGACTCTGGGCGTCCAGACCTACTTCTTCACCGATGCCTGGGATCTCGATCCCTCCTTCATGCGGCAAGTGAGATTGGACCCCGCGCGAGGGGGCTACAACATCATGGGAACGGTTGCGGGTTGGGTGGCCTTTCTGGGCACATCGGACCCAGGGGCCTACTGGCAGCCCTGGTGGCAGCCGGACTGCACACTAGGCGGATGGAGACTTTACCCGGACAATGTGACCGCGTTCCGCGGCGGCGATGCGGCCTCTCCCACGACGTTTGCCCCGAATTGCGAGGGGCGCATCCGCACCAGTGCGGCCAGTATCGAATGGGACTTCATTCCTGCCCAACCCTTCGTCGTTGATTCAGACGATGACAGCCGGACGCGTCGACTGGACTCGATTCGGGTCCGTCATTTCGCCTCCGGCTATGGCTCGATGGAAACCAACTGGTTTACCCGCGAGTATGGCGTGACCCGCTGGGAAGCGTGGCGAGCCGGCGAGGGGCTGACCCCCGATTTCCTCAAAGCCAGATGCCCCGCATCAACCTATGACGCGGTTTTCCATGGCCAGACCATGTCCATGGTCGACTGTCGCACCTGGACGACCCTGATCCGGCCCGAAGGAGGAAGCTGGGATCCCGATGGAACCTCGGCGATCGACCCGACGATCCTCACCTTTCCGGTTGATCCGCTCTATCTGGGGGGGAACCTGCTGTGGAACAGCCACCTGGGTGGTCCCTATGTGCCCGAGGGCAGCTTTGCATGCGAGCCCCGCGCGTGGGACAGCCAAGGCGAAGGAGCGGCGCTCCATCTCGGAGAGGTGACGACGGCACCATGGAACGGAAACGGGGCCTGTGTCCTGACACTGCGGACTGATGCTCTTCCGGCGCGGAACTGGGGTCAGACGATCGATGCCCCATCCCCCGGTACCTATCGTTTCGGTGCCAGCGTTTTCGCACCCGCGCTTAGTCTTGGTGAGAATGCCGAAGTTCTGATCGAGGCGGTGCAGAAGGACAGATCCGGCCGTGTCATCGACACACAGCAACTCCCAATCCAGGTCACAGGACGCTTCCGGACCTTCGAAGGCCGTGTCACCGTTCTACAGAACGCGACCGACCTTCGGGTTTCAGTTCGCCCCCTTACGGTCAACACAGAACTGGCCGTGACGGGCGCGTTCCTCACTCCACTCGTCAGGACCAGATGAGCGGTGACGGGTATCTGCCTATTCCACCAAGCCTGTTTTCAAGGTGACCTCCCGCGCCTACAAGGCGGCCCCGGGCAGGCGGAGCGTCATGCGGTTTCTCAAGGATTTTGGTTTGTCGAGCACCTCATCGCCTGAGCTCAGCCTGATTGGCCAGAACGAGCTGGCTTCGATGGACCGCTGGACCCTAGAGCGGCGGAGCCGCGCTCTGGCCCAGACCTGCTATCTTGGGCAACAGATCACCCTGTGCAGGGTACTGGGCCGCTACAAAATCTATGTTCCCACGACGGATGTCGGGTTCGCGGCCCATCTCATGCTGGACGGCATGTGGGAGCCCTGGCTGACGGTCTTTATGGCTCAACGGATCAAGCCGGGAATGCGGGTCGTGGATGCTGGCGCGAACCATGGCTACTACACCGTTCTGTTCGCCGACCTTGTGGGTGCCGAAGGGCGGGTTGTGGCGGTCGAACCCAACCCCGTGACGGCTTCGTTTCTGACGCGGACCGTGAAGGTCAACGGCTTCGACGCACGGGTCGACATATTCGAGATGGCCTTGACCGCTGAAGACCATCAGCGGCTGCGCTTTGTGGCCCCCGTGAGCGAGCCGAAGAACGCTCGGCTCGTCCTCGAGGGCGAGCCCGATACGGTTGAAACGATTGAAGTCAACGGCGTGCGCCTGGATACGCTCATTGCGGATTGGCCCCGGGTCGACTTCATGAAGATCGACGTGGAAGGTGCTGAAGAAGCCATGCTCGCAGGAGCGTGGGGTGTCGTGGTCCGCGATCGACCGGACATGCTTCTTGAGTTCAATGCTAGTCGATGCGCCGATCCCGCCGGCCTGCTTGATCGACTGGAAGCGCTTTACGGCCATACGGTCATGGCTGTGCAACATGATTGTGCTGCGCATCCGGTCTCCAGAGCTCAGGTTCTCGACCGCTCCAATCCTGAAGACTGGCTGTTGTCGTTCAGCCGAGGCTGAGCCGGCCCTGCTATCCGGCTGATGGCTGCCCCCAGGAAATCAAGGCGACCATCGATTACCCCCTCCATAAGGACCAGACGCAGTTCAGCGGGCTCAGCTCTGCTCCACGTGTGCTCGATCACCGCCTCGTAGACTCCCCCCTCATGAAGCCGGATTGGCGTGGAGCTGAAGTCCGTGGGTGTCCCCCAGTCGAGCCGATACTCGCGCCGTCCGGCCTCATGATCAGTCGCGAACCGAATGCGAAGCTTCCACGTCCCCGGCGGCAGGGCGAAGTAGGGTCCATAGACAAGGATTCGAGGGCGGCCCGTGATGTCGAGTTGGCCCGGTGCCGCCCAGTTGCGAGCGGCCTTCTCGTCATACAGGAACAGGCGTTCCGGCCACGATGTCTCCTCGCCTTCTGCAACGCCACCGTTTCGGTACAGTCCGAATGCGGCGGCCACGGCCACCCTGCGTGAAGCTTCTGCAATGGATGACGGAGGAACGACGTCGAGAGCACCAAACAGCCTCAACCGCGTCGGCCTGCGGGCCAGGTCGCTTGCAGTGACGATGGAATGATCCTCGGCAAGCGCGGCTGCCCGCGCAAGAATGAGGGACGCATGCCAGATGTCCGACGGCGGCTCTACGCCATGAGCTTCCGCAACGGCATCCGGTGCCGTCTCGGGTTGGGGCATGATCGCCACGATGGCCGATGGAGCGGCCTCAAGGGCAACCGCTGCATCCTCCGTAATGAAGACATTTCGGGGATCGCTTGGGTCTTCTCCGGGCGTCCGGGCGTCCACCGCCCGAAAACCGGCCGTTGTCGCTGCTTCCGCGATGGCTGTCCGCCACGCGGCGTCATCGGTCGACGGCGTAAGAACGATCCAACAGGCACGCCCGCTTCCGAACGCGTTCTCCGTCACGCCGCCCTCAGCCACGTGTAGACCTCGACTGCCTCGTCGATCTCTTCAAAGATCTTGGCCTTGCCGCTTTCAATGATCAGGGCTCGGTCGCAGTGCTGGGCGATCAGATTGGTGTCGTGCGAGGCCATCATGAACGACCGATCGGCGCGCCGTTCAAAAAGCTCTTCCTGGCATTTCTGCTGGAACCGGGCGTCGCCGACCGCCACGAGTTCGTCGATAAGGTAGCAGTCGAACTCAATCGCCAGGGATAGGCCAAAGGCAAGGCGCGCTCTCATGCCCGACGAATAGTGCTTTACCGGCAGTTTCAGAGAAGATCCGAGCTCGGCAAACGCGTCCACGCGGTCCAGCGTTTCCTTGTAGTCGCGTGCATAGAGGCGCGCCAGGAAGCGGATATTGTCGAGGCCTGACAGGCTTCCCTGAAACCCTCCTCCGAAGCCAATCGGCCATGAGGACGTCATCAGCCACTGAATTCGGCCTTCGGTCTCCGGTAGGACGCCCCCCAGCATCTTGATTAGCGTGGACTTGCCCTGTCCGTTCCGGCCGAGGATGGCCAGACGTCCCGCGCGCCCAAGATCGAATGTCAGTCCCTGAAAGAGCGGCTTGGGCGCGCCATAGTAGGTCATGCCCAGGTTCTGGACACGCAGGCCGATCGGCGCGGCGACCTCTTCAGGTGCGACCTGGCTCATCAGTCCTGGCGATGCTCGCGCACGCCGGCCCAGATCAGCCAACCGAGGCCATAGATCAGCAGGGATGAAATGAGCACCGTGAGAACAGACAACCAGCGACGGGGCTGAGCTGGCTCATCGGGCAGGCTGGGGCTGACCACGCGATCCAGATACAGCTTCTGTCGGCGCGCTTCCTGCTCGGCGGTGATCACAGCGGCGGTCGCTTGCGTCAGTTCTCGATCCGCGAGCTCCCGCGCCAGCGCGAGGTCCTCATAGACGCTGATCATCGGCGCCAGCGAACTCGAGGAACCCGCCATGCGCGCGCGCTCCGCCTCCACCTGGGCCTCATAGGCCCGGATCCGCGAGTCAAAGGTTGGCAGTTGCGGGCTGTTCGGCGCTTCGGAGGCAACCTGGGCTCGCTCGGCCCGCAAGGCCGCGAGCTGCCCTTGTAAGGTACCGATCAGTTGGGAGCTTTCACGCGCGGCCAGCTGTGGGTCGATCATCTGTTCACGGTTGCGAAACGCTGTCAGCTGCTGCTGGGCACCCGCGAGCCTTGCGCGAGCCTCTTCACGGGCCTGTTGGGCCTGCGCAACGGCGTCAGCCGTGGAGCGCTCGTTCATTCGGTTGACGAGTTGCTCGCCTCCAGCGAGCAGAGCTTCAGTCAAGGCCTGCGCGTCCCTCGCCCGGAAAGCTTCCACGCGAAGTGTTGAGATGCCAGTTGTTGAATCGTAGCCGACCGTTACGAACCGCTGAAATCCCTCGTGCAGGCCTTCGTTAGACCGTTCCTCCCATGGTCTTGGGTACCTTGAGAATGCATCCACCCCCCTTGGCCCCAAGATCGCTGGGATGTCATATCGACGAGAAAGCTCACGCAACGCATCACGGGACTCAATGTACTCGTGAACCGCAAAAGCGTCGGTCTGTGTCGGGGCGATACCTACTCCCTGAAGAGCGACGCCAATCGTTGACGGGGCGCTCTGGCCCGTGTTTCGAACGATAAACTGAGCTTCAGACACGTATCGCGGAGAGGCGATCAGTAGAAAATAGATAGCCGACAGCACGGTCGGCAACCCAACGACCAAGACGGCCGCGATTGGGACGCGTCGCCACCAAGGCGGACGCTCCCTCTCGAACGAGAGAAGCTTGGGAATGGGGCCGATGTAGTTGAGCTTCGTCTCTGTCATTCTATGAGAATCCGGTTCTTGGCCCCAGCCAACAGGACCAAGCCAAGGAACGTCATGGCAGCTCCAGACAGGAGCGCGTAATCCGCATGGTAGTAGGTGTCGACAAACTCCCCAAACACCCCAGCTCGAACCATTTCGATCGCGTTTGGGAAGGGTACCCAAAGAAATGGTTCGCGGTACTGCGCCGGCAGCCACGACACCATGAAAAATGCTCCAGAGAGCGGGATCATGACATAACCCAAGAGGGGAACGATCCGCTCCATGACTTCATAACGCAGGATCAAGCCGGCGAAGATCATTGCAATTCCGAAGCCGGTCCAGCCTACCAAGAACCAGCCCGAATAAAGAAGAAGCCAATCTTTGGGCAACCCGACTTGGCCCAACGCCAGCAAAATTATGTAAACAATCACAAAAGCCAGCGTTCCGCCGGCAAACTCCATAAGGTTCCTCGCAAGGAAGATATGCATTATGCCTATCTTTCGATGATACAGGAGCCCTGCGTTGGCGCTAAGTGCCCCCGCGCTGAAGCTGATCATGTGTCGAAACACTAGCAATGACATGTAACCGGTCATGACCAGCGGACCCAAACGTACGCCGTGTTCATACTCGGGCTTGATCAGGGTCCACATGACGAGGACGCCCAGACAGAAAAGCAACGGTTCCCCAACAACCCAAAGGAACCCCAGACCCTCGCGCCCGAAGCGCGTGGTCATCTCGCGCATCAAGAGCGCGCCGATGATCCGGAAGTGCCGCATTTGAATAACTTACACCCCGGCCTAGCGGCTAGCCATATCGTTGTCGGCGGCTTGACCCAGACCGGAGCTTCATAGTCACCGCTCTGCCTCGTTGGTCCAGCCATCGATATGCCGGGAACATACGCGGCCGCACGCTGATCGCAAGCGGCCAGAAGGGGCAACGGGCTCAGGCGGGCGAAAACACAGCGTTGAAGTCGCTCTGGGCGCTTTCGAAATCCGGCGGCCGGCCGATGTCCAGCCAGTACTCATGGATGGGATAGGCCCCCACCATCTCGCCGTCCGCCGCCAGCGACGCCAGAAGCTCGGGCATGTCGAAAGGCCCCTCGGCCGGGACCCGCGACAGAACTGACCCGTCCAGGCAATAGACCCCCGCATTGGCCAGCCAGCGGAACGTGGGCTTTTCGCGCAACGCGGTCATGCGCACTCCATCGACCTCGGCCACGCCGTGGGGTGCCTGAAAGGTGTGTTCGCGCACGCACAGCGACGCGACCGCGCGGTTCTCGACATGGAAATCCACCATGTCGCCGAACGCCATGCGGGTCAGGACATCGCCGTTCATCACCAGCATGGGGGCCGTGATCGGGTCGGTCACCAGCGACAGGGCCCCGGCGGTCCCGCGCGGGTGATCTTCGCGCAGGTAGCGGATCTCGACGCCCATGTTCGATCCGTCGCCGAAATGGTCCTCGATGACCTCTGCCAGATAGTTCACAGCGAGGCGGAACCGGTGGAACCCCTGGGTCTGCAGTCGCTCAATGATGGTTTCGAGAAGCGGTCGTCCGGCCACCTTCAGCATGGGCTTGGGGCAGGTCTGGGTCAGCGGCGCCAGCCGGACGCCGCGCCCGCCCGCCATGATGACCACGAGATTGTCGCGATGGGCCCCTGCCGACACGGCGTCGGGATAGAGCCCGACGACCCGGTCGTTTCGATCCAGCACCGGAGCGAGGCTGACACCGCGCTCCGCCAGTCGCACCAACGCTTCCTGCTCTGATCCGTCCAGTCTCAGGGCCACCGGCGCGGTGTTCATCACAGAGGAGACCGGAGCCTCCATCGTCAGGCGCCGCATCAGGCCGCGACGAATGTCACCGTCCGAGACTGTGCCCAACAGCCGCCGATCCGGATCGACGATGACCAGAAGTTTCCTGCGGACGGCATCCATTCGCTCGATCGCCTGAAGCAGAGGTGCCTCGGGCGCGATCAGGTTGCCGCTGATGTCGCCGCCGCTGGTCACACCGCATACTCCTCGGGGCGATAAAGGCCGGGGTTCTCGCGCACGAAGGCCACGACGCGGGCCAGGCCTTCCTCGATCGATACCGTCGGGGCCCAGCCCAGCCGGGTCCGCGCCAGGCTGGCGTCGGCGCACAGGCGTTCCACCTCGCTTGCCGGGGGCCGCAGTCGGCTGGCGTCCTCTTCGACCGAGAACGCCATTCCCGCCGCCTGCGCGATCAGGGCGGGCAGGTCTCCGACCCGGGTTTCCTGACCGGTGCCCGTGTGGACCGTCAGACCCTCGATGCCGGCCACGGTCCCGGCTCTCAGGAAGGCATCGGCGGTGTCGTCGACGAAGACGAAATCCCGCGTCGGTCGGGTGTCGCCCAGACGGATCGGCCGTCCGGCCAGCAACTGGGTGGTGACGGTCGGGATGACGGCCCGCGCGCTCTGTCGCGGACCGTAGGTATTGAAAGGTCTCAGCGTCACGACGGGCGTCTGGAACGACCGGTGATAGCTCTCCGCCAGCTTGTCGGCTGCGATCTTGGACGCCGAATACGGCGATTGGCCCACCAGCGGATGGGCCTCGGTCATCGGCACGCTCTGGGCCGAGCCATAGACTTCGCTGGTCGAGGTGTGGACCAGCCGGCCGATCTCAAGCTCGCGGACCGCCTGCAATACGTTGAGCGTGCCCAGAATGTTGGTCCGGACATAGCTCTCGGGCGCAAGGTAGGAATAGGGAATGGCGATCAGGGCCCCGAGGTGGAAGACCAGTTCGGTCCCGCGCACGGCGTCGAACACGCTGTCCCGATCCGCCAGGTCACCCCGCCTGACCTCGATGTCCTTGCGGATCGGCGACCGGTCCAGCCAGCCCGCTTCGCCGTCGGAGGTGTAGCGAACCAGCGCCCTCACGCTCGCGCCCTGCTCGACCAGGCGCTCGCACAGGCGGCTGCCGATGAAGCCGCCCGCGCCGGTCACCAGGACGCGACGGCCGCTCAGGCTTGCGATCTTGGGGCCTGCGATCGAGGTGTCCGTCATCGCCGGTCGTTCCGCCTTGCCACGCGCGGCCGCGCCGGACGCGCCGGGCCTGCGCGAATCAGAGTCTAAAGGACACCGGATTGGGCGTCACGGAGCGGACCATGATCGGGCAGGGGGCAAACGTCGGCCGCGTGCTCGGCATTGTTCCGGCGCGGGCGGGTTCACAGGGCCTGCCGGGCAAGAACACCCGCGAGCTAGCCGGCCGGCCCATGGTGGCCTGGACGCTGGAAGCCTGTCGCGAGGCCACGGTTCTGGATCAGGTCGTGGTCTCGACCGACGACGAGGCGGTGATCGAGATCGCGACCCGGATGGGATTTCCGCCGCCCTTTCGCAGGCCGGATCACCTGTCGGGCCCTGAGGCTTCGGTCATCGACGCCATCGAGCATGCCCTGACCACGCTCGGCGATCGCTGGGACTATGTCGTACTGCTGCAGCCCACATCGCCCTTGCGACTAGGCTCGGACATCGATGGCGCGGTACGCCTTTGCCATGAAACGGCGGCGCCTGCGGTCATCGGCGTCTCGCCGGTGCTGAAACCGCAGACCTTCTATGGACGGTTGACGTCAGACGGTGCCTTTCGTGCCTCTGCGCCAGAGCCGGACGAGCCGGTCGTCATCAACGGGGCCGTCTATGTCGGCCGCCCGGAGGTGTTGCTGAAGCGCCGGACCTTTCAGGGTGAAGGCGTGCTCGGCTGGTCCATGCCGCCAGAGCGCAGCTGGGATGTCGATACGGCGTTCGATTTCATAGTCTGCGAGGCCCTGTGGCCCCACGTCCGCGGCGAGGCCACCGGTGCTCTGGACAGCATCCGCCGCTAGACGCGGTCGATGAACGGTTTTCTGGCCAGTCCGGCGAAGTCTGTGCCTTCGAGAATCTCGACGATCCTCTGACCGGCGTGGCCGTCGCCAAACGGCGGCGGTTGTGACTGGGCGACCGTCTTGAAACCGGGCGCGGCGGCCCGGTGGATGGCGTCAGCGATGGCGGCAGGCTCAAGCGGGCAGTCGATGACGCTGGGCGGCTTCAGCCGTCCGTCCTGACGCAGGCCGACGTTGACCGAGGGTGTCCCGGCCGCCGGCGCCTCGATCACACCGCTGGAAGAATTGCCGATGACGGCGTCACAGGCCATCAGCGCCCTGAGGTAGCCCTGCGCGCCGAGGGACTCGACGATGCGCACCTGACCCGGCCGTTCGACGGCGAAAGCATCCAGCGCAGTCCGCACCGCCACGGATCCCGCGTCCGCATTGGGGCGGGTGATGAGCAGGGGCCTGTCGGTGACCGCCGACAGACCCGACAGGAAGGCCGCGATCTGGTCCTCAGGCGTCCGGTCCCCCAGGGTCTCGGGGTGGAAGGTGGCCAGAAGGAAGCCGTTCGACAGGTCCAGTCCGGCCAGAGCCACGATCGGCCCCTGCGGTTCGGCTGCCACGGCCTTCAGGTTGTCGACGGCCGTGGATCCAACGGTAAAGACCCGCTCCGGGGCCTCACCCATCTGCAGGATTCGCTGGCGATAGGGTTCTGCGGCCGTGAAGTGGAGGGCGGCCAACTTGGTCACGGCGTGACGGATGGCGTCGTCGACCGCTCCAGCCGTCCGGTGCCCCCCCTCCAGATGCAGGATCGGCAGCCCCAGCGGAACGGCTGCAGCGGCGGCGGCGAGCACCTCGGTCCGGTCGCCCAGCATAAGCACCGCGTCCAGAGCAAGGGCCTCATAGGCCTTCGCCCCTCCCGCCAGCGTCGCCGCCATGTCGCCAGCCACCGACGCGCCATCGTCGCCGACCAGAGGGACGGGGACCCGCGCGTCCGCCTGCCGTCCATCGGCCTCGATCTCTGTCAGGGTCTCGCCGTGGCGCTGCGACAGATGCGTGCCACCCACGATCAGCCTCGGCTCAAGAGCGCGCGAGGCTTCCAGCGCCGTCAACACGGGACGCAACAGGCCGTACTCGGCGCGTGTCGCCGTGAAGACGCCGATCCGCCTCATCCCTCGATCCAGTCGCCGGGGCGATAGTCCCGATCCGCCCTCTGCCCGATCAGATCCCAGAGCCGGGCGGGTGCGGCCCCGCCGCCGGCGCGACGCGGCGCGATGGTGTCGCTCGAGAAGGTGTCGCCGGCCCGAATATCCCGGGTGGCCACCAGACCGCGCCGGGCCACCGCCATGTTCTCCATCTCTGCGGCTGCCGGAGCCTTCTGATCCGTCCCCAGCATCTGGCTCACGCGCCGGGCACCGGTCACGAGCGTGGCCATCTCATCGGGTTCCAGCGAGGCCTTGTGGTCGGGTCCCGGACGCGTCCGGTCCAGCGTCAGGTGTTTTTCGACGACCCGCGCGCCACGCGCGATGGCCGCGAGCGCCGTGTCCGTACCCAGGGTGTGGTCCGAATAGCCCGGCGTCACGCCAAGCGCCGCATAGGTGTCCAGCACCCTCAGGTTCGCCTGATCGTGCGGGGCCGGGTAGGCGGTGACGCACTGCATGACCACGGTGCCCGCGAACACCGCCTTGGCCTCGGGAGCGGAGAAGGCGTCACGCACGGCGGCGAGGGACGGCCGCTCGCCTGTTTCCGCCAGACGGGCGAAGGCGACCGTTCCCAGCGCGTCGCACACGTCCTGCAGGGTCGCCATGCCGGTGGACAACAACAAGGGCCGACCCAGTCGTGCGAGGTCCAGCAGCAGTGGCAGGTTGGACAGTTCACCCGACCCGACCTTGATGCGGTCCATGCCGGTTTCCTCGATCAGGAACCGCGCCGAGGCTGCATCGAACGGGGTCGAGAGGAAGCGGATTCCACTGCGCTCTGCTTCCCGGGCGATATGCCTCCAGGCCGAAAGCGGCAGGGACAGACGGCGCAGCATCTCGGCCTGGCGCGCGCCTTCCCCTGCGTCGGCCTGGTAGGCGGCCGTGGGCGCTGCTGCGGTCGCCAGTTCATCGGGATCGAAGGTCTGGAACTTGACCGTGTCTGCTCCGGCTCGGGCGGCAGCGGCGACAAGACGCAGCGCCTCGGCTTCATCTCCATCGTGGTTGACCCCCGCCTCGGCGATGATCTCGCAACCCGCAGCCAGTTCGCTCATGGGTCCAAGGCATAGCCCCGTTCGCGCCCCTGACAAACACGGCGGCATGTCGGCAAGCAGCTTGCCTGGGTGCCCTTTTGCAACGGCCCCGGATTTCCCCTGTAGCTTCAACGCCACGCTTGCCCGGCTAAGGTCATTGATTGGCGGGGGGCTATCGACCTTGCGCTGCAACACTGTTATGGACGCCACAAGGCGGTGGGACCGCCCTATGAGATCAATTGTGGCTGCGGAGGGCTCACACCCATGCGTTTCAAGACCTTGTTCCTGGCTTCCAGCGCGGCGGCGGCTCTGGCCCTGTCGGCTGGTGCTGCTTCGGCTGAGCCGGATGGGTGGTATGGTGCGGTTGACGCCGGCTATCACCAGATGGACGACATCAA
>JAIERG010000059.1 GCA_019747095.1 Caulobacteraceae bacterium
AATGGAATCGAAACATATTCAGGCGGAGCACCTCCTCCCCCGCCGTCAGCTTTGGCAGTGCCTCAGGCGGGGCACCGTCCGCCTCGTCCAGACCCATAGCCTCGAACAGGGGCGCGCTGGAGGCCGGGGGCGATCCCTTCGCCGCCCACATCCCCTGACGACGCGTGAGGTCGAGCGAGCCGTAGGCGTCGGCCTCGGCCAGACGCTCCAGCGCCGACGGCGGCAGGCTCGCGCGCACCCTCAGGTCTTCCAGATCGCGGAAGGGGTCGGCCTTTCGGGCCTCGACGATGCCCTCTGCCCAGACCTCGCGGAAACCGTCGATGGAGCGAAAACCGAGCCTGAGCGCATGTCGCTCCTGCCCCGGCCGGGGTTCCAGCGAGGCGTCCCAGCCGCTGGCGTTGATGTCGGGGTGGCGCACCTCGACCCCGTGCTCGATGGCGTCGCGCACCAGCTGGGCCGGCGCATAGAATCCCATCGGCTGGCTGTTGAGAAGGGAGGCGGTGAAGACGTCCGGATAGAAGCACTTCACCCACGACGAGACGTAGACCAGGTGAGCGAAGGCGCAGGCATGGCTTTCGGGAAAGCCGTATTCGCCAAACCCCTTGATCTGGTTGAAGCAGCGCTCGGCGAACTCGGGGTCATAGCCGCGCGCCTTCATGCGCCCGACCATCATCTCCTCGTACTGGCCGATCGTGCCCATGTGGCGGAAGGTGGCCATGGCGCGGCGCAGGCCATTGGCCTCCTTGGGCGAGAAGCGCGCCGCCTCCATGGCGATGCGCATGGCCTGTTCCTGAAAGAGCGGCACGCCCAGCGTCTTGTCCAGCACCCGCCGCAGTTCGTCCTTGTCGCCGTGCTCCGGCGCGGGGTGGGGATAGTCGATGCGGAACGGCACACCGGCTTCCTCGGCCGCCCGGCGCTCGGCCCGGCGCTTCAGATAGGGATGGACCATATCGCCCTGGATCGGGCCGGGCCGCACGATCGCCACCTCCACCACCAGGTCGTAGAATTCGCGCGGGCGAAGGCGCGGCAGCATGGCCATCTGCGCCCGGCTCTCGACCTGAAAGACGCCGAGCGAGTCGCCCTTGCACAGCATGTCATAGACCGCCGGAACCTCGCGAGGAACGGTGTGTAGCTCCAGCTTTCGCCCATAACTCGCCTCGATCATGCGGAAGGCGCGCTTCATCGCCGTCAGCATGCCCAGCGCCAGCACATCGACCTTCATCAGCTTCAGATGATCGATGTCGTCCTTGTCCCATTCGATGAAGGTGCGTTCGGCCATCGCCGCATTGCCGATGGGCACGATCTCGCAGAGCGGCGTCTGACTGAGCACATAGCCACCCACATGCTGGCTGAGGTGCCTCGGGAACTGGATCAGCTCGGCTGTCAGATCCAGCGTCAGCTTCATGCGCGGGTCGTCGCGGCGCACGCCCGCCCGATCGACGTGCTCGTCCTTCACCTCCGCCCCATAGGAGCCCCAGACGGTGTCGGCCAGCCGCGCCGTCACATCCTCGGTCAGGCCCAGCGCCTTGCCCACGTCGCGGATCGCCGAACGCGGGCGATAGTGGATGATCGTCGCCACGATGCCCGCCCGGTCGCGGCCATAGCGGCGATAGACGTACTGCATCACCTCCTCGCGCCGCTCGTGCTCGAAGTCGACATCGATGTCAGGCGGTTCGGAGCGGTCGGCCGAGATGAAACGCTCGATCAGCACGTCCTGGCTGGTCGGATCGACGTTGGTCACGCCCAGGCAGAAGCAGACCACCGAGTTCGCCGCCGAGCCCCGGCCCTGGCACAGGATCTCGCGCGGCTTCTCCCGCGCCCAGGCGACGATGTCGTGCACGGTCAGGAAGTAGTGGGCATAGTTCAGCTGCCGGATCAGACGGATTTCCTTCTTGATGGTGCGCACCACCTTGTCGGGGACGCCATCAGGCCAGCGGTCGCGCGCGCCCTTGAACGTCAGCCGGATCAGCCATCGCCCCGCCGACCAACCGTTCGGCACCGGTTCGTCCGGGTACTGATAGCTGAGCTCACGCAGAGAAAAGGTGCAGGCCCGAGCCACCGCCATCGTCCGCTCCAGCGCCGCCTCGTGGCCCCGGAACAGGCGGGCCATCTGCGCGGGCGGCTTGAGGTATCGCTCGGCGTTGGCCTGGAGCCTCAGGCCCGCCGCGTCGATGGTGGTCTTCTCGCGGATGCAGGTGAGGACGTCCTGGAGCGGCCGGCGTTCGGGGTGGTGATAGAGGACGGCGTTGGTGGCGATGAGCGGCGCGCCCGTGCGCTCGGCCATCTTCGCCAGCCGGTTCAGCCGCACCCGGTCGCCGCCGCGCCACAGAGGCTGGGCTGCGAGATAGAGGTCGTCGGGCCAGGCCCGTCGCCAGGCCAGAAGCTGCGCCTCGAAGGCGGCGTCGGGGACATCGGGTGCGGGAACCAGCGCGATCAGGTCGCGTCCGAAGCCGACCGCCTGCTCGAACGTCAGCCGCGTCTCGGCCTTGGGGATGCGATCGGGGTCGGGGGGCGGCGAAGGATTCGCTTCCCCGTTCGCCTCTTGGCGAACTGACGGGGGGGGCGAGGCGACGGCCCCATATTGAGTTAGATTCCGCTCGCGGCGATAGGCCCCCAAGTCCACCACCGAGTCACTCCCTCCGTCATGGCGCGAAGCCGCGCCATGCCCCCTCCCCATCGAAGATGGAGAGGAGACCCCGACCTCCACCGGCACCGCCTCGCTCTTGCCCATCGTCAGCAGACGGCACAGGCGGCCGTAGGCGGCGCGGTCGCGGGGGAAGACGATCAGCTCGGTTCCGTCGAGGAACCCCAGACGGCAGCCGACGACCAGGCGGATGTCGCAGTCCTCCGCCCCGATCAGGGCCCGGACCATACCGGCCATCGTATTGCGGTCCGCCACCCCCACGGCGGACAGGCCCAGCGCCTTGGCCTGCATCATCAACTCGCCGGGATGGGACGCCCCCTCCAGGAAGCTGAAGTTGGTCATGGCGCCGAGCTCGGCGTATTCGCCGGACCAGTCGGGATGGGGCCACCCCGTCACGGGAACATCCCGTGCATCCACCACGACGGCGGCCGCTCGTCCGGCCCGCCGGTGTATTCCGGCCCGTACAGCCCCTCGCGGAACAGCCAGTAGCGCAGACCCTGGTCGTCCTCGATGCGGTAGTAGTCCCGCGTGCGGACCTGGCGGCCATCCCCGCGCGGCCGCCACCATTCCGGCGACAGGCGCTCGGGGCCGTCGGCGCGGGCGACCCGGCGGCAGACGCGCCGCCAGGTGAAGCGGGCAGGCGCCCCGTCGGGGAGTTCGGCGATGGCCTCGACCGGTTCGGGCGGGTCCAGCAGCATCAGGGGTCGAGCCCGGTCGTGCGTCGCCGGTCCCTCGACCGGAGCGGGCACCCTGGCCAGCGCCGGCCGCCAGCGCTCGGCCCGTTCGGGCAGCCACGAACCGGCGGGGGATGCGACCCGCACGGCGTCTTCGCCCAGCCGCGCCGACAACCGATCGATCAGGGCGGCTAACCCTTCAGCCTGACGCGCCGCCGCCTCCTGGCCGATCTCGACCTGATGAGCGGCGAGCGGTTCGGCCACATCGGCCGACAGCATCAGGGCGTCGACGCCGAAGCCGGGGTCGATCCGCTCCAACCCGGTTTCGCGGAACAGCCTAAGCCACACTTTCACCTCTCGCGACGCCCGCCCCATGCGGACCGAGACGTCGCTGGTGCGCCCGTCGACGCGAAAGGCGGTCAGCGTCAGGACCCGCGCTCCCTGTCCGTCCCGCTCCAGAGCGCGCGACAGGCTTTCGGCCAGGCCCGGCGCGCGGGCCTCGATGCCGGCGGTGTCGGTCAGGGGTTCGGCATAGGCCTCCCAGCCGCGATATTTGGCGGGCGCACGCACAGGGATCAGGGCCTCGGCCGTCAGGCCCAGCGCCTGGTCGAGTCGCCGCACAAGCCCGGCCCCATCGACCTCGCGGAACCTGCGCGCCAGGCCCGAGCGAGGCATGGGATAGAGGTCGCCGATGGTCTTGAGCCCGAACCGCCGGGCCTGACGCAGCGTCGCCGCATCGATCCGCAGAGCCTCGACAGGCAAGGGTGCCAGCAGGTCACGCACGTCGTCGCTCGCGATGCGCCGCGCGGTCCCCCAGCGGGCGAGCGCCCAGGCCGCGCCGGGCGTGGGGGCGATGGCGACGCGCGAGCGAGCCCCGGCGTCGGCCAGTCGCCGTTCGATCTGGGCGACCAGGGCCGCCTCGCCGCCGAACAGATGGGCCGCGCCGGTGACGTCGAGGAACAGCCCTTCCAGCCCGCCGTCCGAAGCGTCGAGGCTGACCGACGGCGACCATCGCTCGGCCCAGACCGCCAGCGCCCGCAGCGCCTTGGCATCCGCTTCCGGATCGGCGGGGCGGGAGTCCAGATGCGGGATCATGGCGAGCGCGTCGGCCTGGGTCTGGCCCCGACTGAGGCCCACGGCGCGCGCGGCCGGGTTCAGGGCGTGGATCACCGCGCCCCGCGCCGTCTTCAGGATCAGGGCCAGCGGCCCCGCGGCCTGCGAGAAGGGATCAGGCGGCGCGAGCGGTCCGGCCGACCGGGCCATGACCGTGACCGGCCAGTCGATCAGCCAGACGGAGACGATGCGTCTCATCGTCCATCTCCAGCATCCAGACACCGGGCCGCTCGCCCCGGCTGCGGGTCAGTTCGGCCATCAGCCGCATCGGCCCCGGTGCCCGGACATCGTCCGCATCGCCCCCGCTGGCCTGCGCCGCGATACGCCAACGCCGTCGCGCGGCGGAGAGATCGCCCGTCCGCGTCCGCAACAACACCCCCGCCGAACCCCCGTCGCGGGCGGCGAAGTCCAGACGCCGCGTCTGGGTCAGGTCCGCGCCCTCGATGCCACCAAGCACCAGCGACAGACCGCCGGACCGCAGCCCCTGCTCCATCGCCCACAGCGCCTCCGCCTCGTTGCGGCAGACGACGAGCAAGACACCCTCGGCTCGCCCGAACCGGGCCAGACCGGGTCCATAGGGACGGCCATGCTCGTTCAGCCAGGCCCGCGTCAGGGCCAGCCCTACCCCGCGCCGATCCTCGCCCCCGACCCGCGCCAGGGCGAAGGCCAGCGTCGCGGCCATGTCGCGAGGCGCAGTCGCGCACGCCTCCTCCAGACCGGTACCGAGGTCGGTCAGGGGCGGCGGAACGGCGGCGTCGGACGTGGGCGAAAGGACGGGCATAGCGATCACAGAACCTAAGTGTTCATTATTTGTTCTGGTCTGGTTCGGAGTCAAACCGAATCGAAAGGCTTCACTGCCGCAGGGTGCGGAGCCTTCGGATCAGGCGGCGCGAGCTTGCGGCTGGGCGGCCTCGACCGGCCTGCGCACAGGAATGTCGAAGCTGACCGTCGTACCCTCGCCGGGCTCGCTTTCCATCAGCATCTGACCCCCGTGGAGCTCGATCAGCGACTTGGTCAGGGCCAGGCCCAGGCCGGTGCCCTGGGTCGTCTTGGAGTGCTGACCCTCAACCTGCTCGAACGGCTGGGCCAGCCGCGCCAGATCCTGCGCCGCGATGCCGATTCCGGTATCGGTCACGGCGATCCGGACGCGATTGCCCGCCATCGGCTGGACCGAAACCGTGATCGACCCACCCTCCGGCGTGAACTTCACCGCGTTGGAGATCAGGTTCAGCATGACCTGCTTCAGACCGCGATAATCCGCCTCGACCTCGGGAATGTCGCCAGCATCAAGCGTAAGGGCCAGTCCCGCCTCCTGGGCCTTGCCACGCATCAGGCGCGTGGCGTCCTCACATATCTCGATCAGATCGACCGCCTCATAGTGCAAGGTCATCTTGCCCGCCTCGATCTTGGCCATGTCGAGCACGTCATTGATGAGGCTGAGCAGGTGCTGGCCCGACTTCAGAATGTCGGCGGCATAGCCCTTGTAGCGCGCGTCGCCGAGCGGACCGAACATCTCACCCGCCATAATCTCGGAGAATCCGTTGATCGCGTTCAGCGGGGTGCGCAGCTCATGGGACATGTTGGCCAGGAACTCGGACTTGGCCTGGTTGGCGGCCTCCGCTCGTGTCATGGCGACTTCGTACTTGCGGGCGAGAAGGCTCAGCTTCTCCTGGCTGGCCTCCAGCTGATCGACGGTGACGCGCAGGGAATCGGCGGCGCGCTGACGCTCGAGTTCCTGCCGGCGGATGGCCGTGACGTCTGCCGCAGTGACCACCGTGCCGCCGTCGCCGGTGAAGCGTTCGTTCAACTGCAATACGCGCCCATCGTGCAGTTCGACTTCACGCGCGCCCGCGCGCCCCTCCGCCGAGGGTCGTTCAGCCTTGATGGCCAGGGCGGCAATACGCGTCAGCTCACCTTTGAGCGCACCCTTGCGGAGGGCTGCATCAGTGAATCCGAACGCGTCCTTGAAGGCCAGGTTGGACAGGATCAGCCTGTCATTCCGGTCAAAGAGGGCGAATGCGTCCGACACGCTCTCAATGCCATCTCTGAGCCGGTTCTCGGCCGACTGGGCCTGGGCCTTGGCGCGCCGGGCTTCGGTGATGTCCATCGCCACGCCCATGATCAACGAGAAGCCGTGCTCGCCGCGCGCTCCTCGCGCCTGGCCTCTAGCATCGATCCACCGGGCCCCTTGGCCTTCGATAGGGACAGGGAAGGTCACCTCGAACGCACCGAGCGCCGAGGCTTGGCGCAGAGCATGTTCGACCAGCTCATGGTATCGTGGGTGGATCCGATCCATCACGGCTGCAGCTGGCAGAGTTCCCCCTTCAGGAAGTCCCAGCAACTCGGCCATGTAATCCGAGACACTTACTGCATCGGCCTCGGTGTCCCACTCCCAGATGCCGCAGCGCGCGGCCTCAACCGCCACACGGAAACGATGCTCTGTTTCGGCCCAGACCTTGGCCGCGCGGCTCTGGCGCCACCGCTGCATCAATGCCAGCCCCAGCACGAGCACACCCAGGCCCAGGGGTGCGATCAGAAGCCAGAGATCGCTGATGACCGCTGCTGCGCCCGCGGTTTCCGGACGCCACGCAACAGCCGTCAAGCCGGTCGATCCAACAGGCACAGCGACCGCCTCGATCGCCCGGTCCGAAGAGAGCGAAACCTTTATCGGCTCGCCGGCATCGACGAGAGGCTCCAAACCTACGCCGATACGGCGTCGGAGATCACGTTCACCCGACGCGATAACGCCCCCCTGCGGCATGACGATCAGCAACCGGCCGCCCGGATCAACCGGGACCGGCGTGCGCGCGACGATCCTTCCACCGGCGCCCTCGGACAGGGTGAGAAGCGCCCCCCTATCCGCCGCGGGCTGCAGTTCAGCCTCTCCCGAGACCACAAAGCCTTCCGGTCCGCCACCTTGAGCGGCTCGGGGTTCACCCTGGTCATCCAGGACCGCAAACGCGCTGGTTGGCGCGACAGCGCGGGCTGCCTCGATGGCGTCGAGAGGCCGATCCGGGTTGCGTGCCAGAGCGGCACGCGCAGCGGCGAGGCCAAGCCGCGCAGAGACCAGATCGGCTTCCATTCGCGCCGCGCCAAACGAGACCTCGCGCGACAAGACCTGCTCTCTCAATACCGCCGCTTCGCGAGCAGGCCGAGTGCTCTCGCGCGCGAAAAGAACGACATAAAGGGCAAGCCCGAGGGTCAGGGCCAGCACGGTGATGCGTGCCCAGGCCGGCAAGGCCGGACTGGCGTTGTCCGCAGCCCTTCGGCCCGGATGCTGGATGCGGCGCTCTGTGCCCCGCAAGGCGCTCTCCCGGACAGTTCGGCGCGTCGCGGCCGGAGTGGCCGGGGCGAGCGCTTGGCGATTCGACGACGCTCCGGAATCTAGGCTGCGTCGCGGAATCCTGTCGAGGCTTGGTTAATGAAACCTTGCCGGTCTCAGGCCGCGGCGCGCGCGACGGGACCCGGAGCCGCAGAGGCCGCAGACATCTCGGCAGGAGCCACTGTAACCTGAGTGATCGACTTCAGGATCGCACGTGCTTCGCGCGCCAGAGCAAGGGTCTCGGGCGGAGCGTCGTCTGGGCTCTCCGCCACCCCCTCCATCAGCCGTTCAGCCAGCGCCATCAGACGAGGCGCGGCGGTGATCAGGCGCGCCTGGAACTCGATGCGATGCGGGTCGCGGTCGTATTCGGCCCCTGGCACGCGCCAACCGCCCCAGTCGGCGGTGTCAGTGACGACGACCGGATAGGTACCCGGATAGGGATGGTGAGGCGTATCCTCGGCCGCCTGCCACTTGTTCCTCGCCCTGAGCAGACGCCATCCGCTCATGTCGGGTGCTTCATCGTCAGCGGGAAGCGTCAGCTCGCCAGCCTGGAACTCGCGCCCCAGCCCGACGTCATAGGTCACGCGCACGGGTTCGTCGAAGCCCTTGGCCCATACCGGCTGGACCTTTTCGATGTGAGCCCACGCGCCGACGCATTCGACCCAGACCTTTTGGCCCTTCTGAAACTGCGCGCGCGCCATCGCCACCCTCTTGATTGGAGGGGAACCGTACGTCCTCTCCCGTTGACGCCGGGTTCAGAGAGAAGGTGAAGGCGTGATGAAAATCTGATCGGCCGGTCCTGTCGTTGACCCTTCTTGGGTTCGCAGCGCTGCGGTTCATCTCGCTGAACGTCGGACAACAAACGGCTCAGAGGCCTGTCAGCTTCACCGTGGTTTCTTTCGCCCATCGGCCTGATCCCCGGGCCGTTTCGAAGGAAGAAGATCATGACGACCGCCCTGACGAAGAAAGCGCTGCTTTCGCTGCTGGCGGCGTCGGCGGTCGCAGTCGCGACCCCGACGCTGGCCCAATCCTATGGCCACGGTCGTGGCCATGACCGCGGCTACGACCACGATTACAGCGGTGGCTGGCAAGGTGGCGGCCACGGCGAGATCCGCGCCCAGCAGGCGCGCCTGTCGGAACGCGTCGACCGGGCTGCCTGGCGCGGTAGCATCAGCCGCCGTGAAGCCCAGAACCTGCGCTGGCAACTCGACGAGGTCCAACGCCTGAGCTGGCGCTACAGCCGCGACGGCCTGTCGAGGTGGGAGCGCCGGGATCTAGAAGACCGGCTGGACCGCATCCGCTATCAGCTCCGCGAAGACCGTCACGATGGCGGCCGCCACGATCGTTGGTAAGCATCTGATCGCCTGATCGAGGGGCCGTCGTCCGAAAGGGCGGCGGCCCTTTCGTTCGCCAGGAGCCGGAGCTAAGCGGAGCGCACAAGGAGCCCGCCATGACCGCCGCCCAAGACGCCCGCGCCATCCTCTCTCGCCTTGGCGTTCCCGAGAGAGCTTTCGATAACGAAGGGCCCCCGACCCGGTCCCCTGTCGATGGATCCATCGGCGCTTCTATCCTTGGTTCCACTTCGGCTGACGTAAGTCATGTCATCGCCGCCGCCGCCGCGGCGTTCGATGCATGGCGTCGCGTTCCAGCCCCGCGCCGAGGCGAACTGGTCCGCCTGCTGGGCGAGGAACTTCGCGCCGCCAAGGACGACCTTGCTGCCGTGGTCACGCTCGAGGCCGGCAAAATCACCTCGGAGGGATTGGGCGAGGTCCAGGAGATGATCGACATCTGCGACTTCGCTGTCGGGCTGTCACGGCAGCTCTATGGACTGACGCTCCCAAGCGAAAGGCCCGGCCACCACATGCGCGAGACGTGGCAGCCACTCGGCCCCGTCGCGGTGATCTCGGCCTTCAACTTCCCCGTCGCCGTCTGGGCCTGGAACGCGGCGCTGGCGCTGGTCTGTGGGGATCCGGTGATCTGGAAACCATCGGAGAAAACACCCCTGACGGCGCTCGCGACTCACGCGGTGGTCGAACGCGCATTGGCACGGTTCGCCGATGCGCCTAACGGTCTGCTCCAGGTCCTGATCGGCGGACGCGAGGTGGGCGAAGCGCTGTCCGCCGATCCGCGCGTGCCGCTGGTTTCCGCTACGGGCTCGACCCGCATGGGTCGGGCGGTCGCCCAGACGGTGGCAGCGCGGCTCGGCCGATCGCTGCTGGAGCTCGGCGGAAACAATGCCATGATCGTCACGCCCTCGGCCGACCTCGACATGGCGGTCAGGGCCATCGCCTTTTCGGCCGTTGGCACCTGCGGCCAGCGTTGCACGACCCTGCGCCGCCTGCTGGTTCATGAGGACATCGCCGACACCCTGGTCGCCCGTCTGGCCAAGGCCTACGACAGCCTGCCGATTGGCGATCCGCGCGACGGCGGCGTCCTCGTCGGTCCCCTGATCGAAGAGGACGCCGCCGCTGCCTTCGACGCGGCGCTGGCTCAGGCCGTCGAACAGGGCGGGACGATTGTGACCGGCGGCACCCGGGTCGAGCGAGCCGGCACCTACGTCCGCCCCGCCATCGTGCGCATGCCCGCCCAGACCCCGGTCGTCATGCACGAGACGTTCGCACCGATCCTTTACGTTCTGACCTGGCGAGAATTCGACGAAGCCGTTGCGATGCAGAATGCTGTGCCACAGGGACTGAGCTCGTGCGTCTTTACTGACAGTGTGCGCGAGGCCGAACAGTTCCTCTCGGCCTGGGGCTCAGACTGCGGTATCGCCAACGTCAACATCGGCCCTTCGGGGGCCGAGATCGGCGGAGCCTTTGGCGGCGAAAAGGACACCGGCGGCGGCCGCGAGTCGGGCTCCGACGCCTGGAAGGCATACATGCGCCGCCAGACCCAGACGGTGAACTTCTCCTCTGCGCTGCCGTTGGCCCAGGGCGTGCGGTTCGAGGTGTGACCCCCCGCAGCGATCCGCCGCCTCGACACCGCCGCTCGGGCTCCCCACTGTCTGACCCATGAACCGCCGCGACCTTCTGATCCGAGCCGGCCTGCTCGCCAGCGGCCTGGGCGGCGCGTGGTGGCTGAGGGAGAATGTGCTGTGGCGCGATCCCGGCGTCATTTTCCCTGAAGACGGTTCGAGCGGGTGGCTGCCGTATGATGAGCCGCGCGCATCGGTTCCAACGGTCCTCGTTTCTGTTGGGGGTCAGACCATTCGGGCCCTGGTGGATTCCGGGGCCGAGTACTCGGTTATCGATCGTGGGCTGTTCGATCTGCTGGGGATGGACCGTGCGGTCGACCTGCCACTGGTCGCCTATGGCGTTGGCGGCGGAGCCCAGATGGGTCGCGGCACGACGCTCAGCCTCTCGATAGGTGCGATGAGAGTGGAACAGCTGCGTACCGCCATTCTCGCACTCGGACCCTTGGCGATGCGGGACGGTCTGTCGGCCCCCCTGATCCTCGGACAGGACCTGCTCGGCAAGACCGTGCTGGAACTCGATACCTTGAACCATCGCCTGCGCTTCCTTCGCGCCGATGACCATGTACCCCCCACCGACGCCAGACCCATCCGCGTCAAGCGCTCCGGGACTGCCCTGTCCACCGAGGTCACAGTGGAGGGCGCGACGCTTCAGGCAGTGGTCGATACGGGCGCATCCGCGCTGATCGCGCTCGGGCGCGATGCCGCCGCCACTACAGGCCTGCTGGACGGCCGGCCGACCCGCCAGACCTCAAGCATCGTGCTGGGTGGGGCCATCGCGGCGGAGGTTGTGCTGGCGCAGACAGTGACAGTGGGCGACCGGCTGTATCGCGACGCCGAGGTGCCCATCTATGCCAACATTGCCCTGCCCGGCTTTCCAGACGCCCTGCTCGGAATGGAAGCCTTCGAGGGACGGACACTCGTGATGGACCTGGGCCGCGGTCAGCTTCATGTGGCCGACGGACAAGGCCTAAGGGTCGAGGGCTATTGACGTCAGGGCCGCGTCTGCCCGTGGCCCTTCACGACATACTTGTAGCTGGTCAGCTGCTCGGCCCCGACCGGACCACGCGCATGCAGCCGCGACGTTGAAATCCCGATCTCGCCGCCAAAGCCGAACTCGCCACCGTCGGCGAACTGGGTCGAGGCATTCCACAGCACGATGGAGGCGTCCACGACGGCCTGGAACGCCGCCGCTGCATAGCCGTCCTCGGCCACGATGGCCTCGGTGTGGCCAGAACCATAGCGGTTGATGTGCTCAACCGCCTCGTCAAGCCCGTCGACGATCTTCACCGACAGGATCGGTGCCAGGTATTCGGTCGACCAGTCCGCCTCCTCGGCGACGCCCATACCGGGGAAAAGCCCCCGGGCCGCCGCGTCGCCGCGCAACTCGCAGCCCGCCGCCGACAACGCCTCGGCCACCGGCGGCAGGAGGCGATCCGCCGCCTCGCGATCGACCAGGAGGGTCTCGGTCGCGCCGCAGACCGAGACCCGTCGCATCTTGGCGTTCAGCACGACCTCGACGGCCATCCCGACGTCCGCCGAGGCATGCAGGTAGGTGTGGTTGATGCCCTCCAGATGGCCCAGCACCGGCACCCGCGCTTCCGCTTGCACCCGCTCGACCAGGCTGCGTCCGCCGCGCGGCACCAGCAGATCGATGGTCCCGCTGAGCCCCGTCAGCAGGGCACCGACTGCAGCCCGGTCGGGCGTGTCCACCAGCTGTACGGCCTCGCGGGGCAACCCTGCCACCGTCAGCACCTCGGCGACCGCCGCGTGAATGGCCAGAGCGCTCTCCAGACAGTCTGAACCCGAGCGCAGGATCGCTGCATTGCCCGAACGGATGCAAAGCGCCGCCGCGTCGGCCGTGACGTTGGGCCGGCTCTCGTAGATGATGGCCAGAACACCCAGCGGCGTCCGCACCCTGCTGAACTCCAGACCGTTCGGCCGGGTCCAGCGCGCCGTGGTCGCGCCCAGCGGATCGGGAAAGGCCGCGACCTCATCGACCGCGCTCGCCATGCCAGCGATGCGCGCAGGCGTCAGCGACAGGCGGTCAATCAGGGCCTCCGATACGCCCTTGGCCCGCGCCCGCTCCACGTCCACCACATTGGCAGACAGAATGGCGTCGGTCCGATCCCGCAGCGACGCAGCCATCGCCGACAGCGCCGCCGACCGCGTCTGCGCCGTCGCGGTGCGCAGAGCATCGGCTCCGCCTCGGGCCCGGCGACCCATCTCCAGCATCATCTCGTCTAGGCTCATGACGTCAGCACCAGATCGTCGCGGTGAATGGCCACGCCCGGCCCCTTATAGCCGACGATGGCCTCGATCTCCCCAGAGTGGCGACCCCGGATGCGCTCCATTTCCTCCGCGGCATAGGCGGCGAGACCCACGCCCAGCGTCCGGCCGTCCTCGCCTGTCACCCGCACGCTGTCGCCCCGGTCGAAGCGGCCCTCGACCCGACGCACGCCGGACGCCAGCAGGCTGCGGCCCGACCCCAGCGCCTCGGCGGCGCCGGCGTCCACCGTCAACGCCCCGGCCGGTTCCAGACTGCCGGCGATCCACGACTTGTAAGCTTGCAAGGGCGTCGCCGGTGCCGTGATCAGCGTCGCCTTCCCCCCCGCCGTCAACGCCGCCAGCGGTCGCGTCGTAAGCCCCGAGACGATCAGAGTCGAGCACCCCGCCGAGCGCGCGATCCGCGCCGCCTCCAGCTTGGTCGCCATGCCGCCGGTGCCGACGTCGGCCTCGGCATTGGCCCCTCCAGCCATCGCCAGAACCTCGGGCGTCAGGGTCTCGACGACCGGCAGATGCTCGGCCGCCGGGTTCCGACGCGGATCATCCGTATAGAGACCGTCGACGTCTGACAGCAGAATCAAGAGGTCCGCTCGCGCCAGCTGTGCCGCTCGCGCCGCCAGCCGGTCGTTGTCGCCGTAGCGGATCTCCTCGGTGGCGACCGTGTCATTCTCATTGACGATGGGAACAGCCGAGAGCTTCAGCAAGGCCTCGATCGTGGCCCGGGCGTTCAGCCAGCGCCGTCGCCGTTCGGTGTCGTCGCGGGTCAGCAGAACCTGCGCTGGCGTTATCCCGCGCGGGCTGAGCGCCTGCTCCCACGCCTGCATTAGCAGCGACTGACCGACGGCCGCCGCAGCCTGCTTCTCGTCCAGCCGCGCGTTCTTCTCCAGCCCCAGCCGACCGCGCCCCAGCGCCACCGCGCCCGACGACACCAGGATCACCTGCCGCCCGCCGGACCTCAGCGCGGCGATATCCTCCGCCAGAGACGCCATCCAGCCCAGCGCCGGTCCCCGGCTGTCGGCCTCGACGACCAGCGACGAGCCGACCTTGACTACGACGCGGCGGGCAGACTTCAGGGCTTCGGAGGCGGAATAGATGGCGGTCACCCGCCGACTGTGGCGCGTCTTACGCGGTGCAACAAGATCATCAGGCGGAGACGGGTCGTGGTCCCGGAACCGCTCGCCACGCCGCCACGAGAACAGCGAATGAAATCCCGGCACAGCTCAGAGCGAACGGCCAGGGCGACAATCGGCTGAAATCCGCGAAGGCCGCTTCCCATTGCGGAGAGGCCGAGACCGTTTCGAACAGCAAGATCTGCAGGATCTGGATCGCGATGACGACCAGGAAGGCAACGTGACCGCGCGGTTCTCTCCAAAGTGCGAGCAGCGCCAAGGCGATGGCAATGAGCTCTCCGGAATGGAAGAACGACGGTATCGGAAGACGGGCGACCACGGGTGGCAGCACCAGGAGAACGGTCGCTAGCATATAGCCGCCATGAAGGGCGGCCTTACGCCGGTTGAGCAATGCCAGCGCGACGAGCCCTACCATCGGGGTCGTCGAAACCACGTCGTGCATGCCGAGGCGCGCCCCCAGAACGGAATAGAACGGGTATTCCCCGAGCGCGAACTTCGTCGCCATGCTGTGCATCACCAGGACACCGCCGACCACGAACAGGGGAACGGCGACGAAGAGCACGCGGCCTGCGGCGCGGTGCATCGCGCGGGAACGCCAATGAGCAGATGCGCTCTGGAAGGCCACCAACCCGAGCCACACAACGGCCGTCACACCATGAGCATGGAAGGCGAAGGGGGCCGTGTTCAGCGTCCCGAAGTAGCCAGGCCAGAAGGCCAGCAAGATCAACGGTGCGAGCAGGGCCAGCGCCCAAACGGCATGGCGGTACGGCATGATCTCTGCTCTCCCCCGAACCACTATGGCACTGTGCTGGGGGACCTCAAGAGATCAAAGATCGGCGAAGGTGTCGCACGCCGCCGGGTCGCCGGACTGATAGCCGCGCTGGAGCCATTGCATCCGCTGTTCGGAAGAGCCGTGTGTGAAGCTCTCGGGGTTCACGCCGCGTCCCGCATTCCGCTGCAGCGCGTCATCGCCGATGGCCGAGGCGGTGCGCAGGCCCTCCTCCAGATCGCCCGGCTCCAGCGCCACCTCGCCGCCCGAGACCGCCGCCGCATTGGCCGCCCAGACGCCCGCGTAGCAGTCGGCCTGAAGCTCCAGCGCCACGGAATAGCGATTGGCCTCGCCCTCCGACCGCGCCGCCTGCTGGGCGCGCTGCACCTGCTCGGATGCGCCCGTCAGGGTCTGGACGTGATGGCCGATCTCGTGGGCCAGCACATAGGCCTTGGCGAAATCGGCGCCCGACGCGCCCATCCGCTCCATCTCCTGCCAGAAGCTGAGGTCCAGATAGACCTGCCGGTCGGCCGGGCAATAGAAGGGGCCATACGCCGCCTGGCCGTAGCCACAGCCTGTAGGCGTTCCGCCTTCATAGAGCACGATGTTGTCGGGCGGGCGGTAGCCGTCCAGCTTCTGCGCCCAGACCTCGTTGATGTTGCGGCCCACCACGTCGACGAACAGGCCCGCCTGATCCTCCGGCGTGCCCTCGCGGCCCTCCTGCGATGCGCCCGCCGCGCCGAACTGGCTGGCGACCTGGGTTGTGGTCGAGGGATCGATGCCGAAGACGAAGTAGCCGATCAGGGCCAGCACCGCGACGCCGATGCCGCCGCCTGCGACCGCGCCACCGCCCATGCCGCGCCGGTCCTCGATCCCGCCGCCCCTGCGTCCACCCTGCCAGCGCATGTCGTTCTCCCTCGCCCTTGATCCCAAGCTATGCCGGAATGCCGCTCGAGGGGAAGGGATGCAGCCCGATCAGCGCGGATCGCGATCCAGCCAGGCGTCGATCTGGCGCACGCGGGAGGAGACCGCTTCACGTCGCGCCGTCGAACCGGCGACCGACGGGGTTGCCGTCCCGCCCAAGGACGGGAAGGGCTCGACCAGCGGCACGGACGGCGCAGGCTGTCTCAAGGCCTCGACCTCCAGCTGCGTCAGTCTGGTGTTCAGCCTCTGCTGCCGGGCGAAAGCGGCCTGTTCCGCCGACCGGAGCCGCTGCTGTTCGAGACGATAGCGGTGGATGTCCGCCTGGCTCGCGGGCGGATAGCCCGGCCAGACCTGCGCAGCGGCCGGCAGGGCTACGGCTGCCGCGACCACCAGAGGGAAGAGCCACATGCGCATGAGGACAAGGTGGTCGCGTCCACCCTGATCGCCAAGCGTGGCCGTCTTCACACCTCTGCGATCACGGCAGCGCCCAGACCGAGGTGCGCTTCATCTCGAAGTCCTCCAGTTCACGCGTGGTCGGAACGCGATACTCAGCCAGAAAGGTCAGGCCATCTCGCGGGAAGTAGGTGCGGTGCGGATCGCCGATCAGCACGCGGGTTCCGTTGGACCTTGCCTGGCCCAGCCAGTCCAGAACCCGTCCGGCCATCGGCTGTTCGTAGCAGACGTCGCCGGCACAGATGAGGTCGACGTCTGGTGGAGGCGCATCCAGAAAATTCGCATCGGTGAAGGCGACCTCGACCCCGTTGGCCTCGGCGTTCAGGGCCACGGCCGCGCCGCAGAACGGATCAATGTCGCAGCACAGGACATGGGCCGCGCCGGCCTTCATCGCCGCGATCCCGACCAGGCCCGAGCCAGCGGCGAAATCCAGAACGCGCCTTCCCGACGCCTCCTCAGGGTGATCCAGCAGCCAGCGCGCCAGCGCCTGTCCGCCCGCCCAGGCAAAGGCCCAGAAGGGCGGCGGGAGCCCGAGCTCGCCCAGTTCTTCCTCCGTCAGACGCCAGATCGGCGTGACCTCATCGGCCAGCCAAAGGGTGATCTCCGGCGCGTGTGGCACGCTCTGAGGTCGGGTGTTGGCGCGGATGAAGGCGGTAGGATCAGGGATGGGCACGGTGGCTGTCTGGCTCCCTGGACCGCCGGGGGCGGCCCCGGAAATGTCCACTAATTCTTTTGGGTGGACATAGTGCACATTTGGACGGGCAAGCGGTTGGTGACGCGATGTCCACGAACCGCAGTATGTCACCCCGATACGTCAAAATCGGTCGCACACAGACCGGAGACTGACGGCGACCATCCGCATCCCTCCCGAGCGCCGCACTGCCCTAGAGCCAGGGCTCCAGCAGGCGACGCACCTCGACCCGCGCCTTCAACCGGCTAGCGAGCAGATAGACGCCGCCGAGCTTCCTCTGGACGAACAGGGTGTCGACCGGGGGCACGTGCCAGACGTTGCGATCCTGGGCGAAGGTCATGCCGCGGTCGCGCAGGCGCGCCGCCACGGCCGTGTCGCCGAAGTCGAACGGGCCTTCGCCCCTGAAGGGTGCCAGGGCGAGATCGAACATCGCCTCCAGACCTTCGGCGTCACGGGCGCGGGCGCGGTGGTCGAAGAAGCCGATGTCCTGGGCCGCCTCGATAGCGGCATGGCGGTCGTCGTTCATGGCCGCGCGCATCAGGGCGCGATAGCCTTCGGCCAGAGCCGGCGGGATGGAGCGCGTCGCCCCGAAGTCGAGAAGCACCAGCCGCCCGGCCGCATCGACGCGGTAGTTGGCGAAGTTGGGATCGGTCTGCATCAGGCCGAAGTCGAACAGCTCGCGCAGCAAAAGCCGGATCATGACCGTGGCGATGCGATCGCGCTCCGCCTGCGACGCGCCGGTCATGGCCTCGACCGGCCCGCCCTCGACGTAGTCCATGGCCAGGACGTCGGGTCGGGTCATCTCTGCATGCATGCCCGGTACGACATGGTCGGGCTCGCCCGCCAGCAAAGTGCCGAAGCGGGCCAGATGCTCGGCCTCGCGGGCGTAATCGGCTTCCTCATGCAGCTGGCGCTTGGCTTCGGCCAGAAGGGGCGCGAGGTCGATCTCGCGCGGCAGGACGCCGGAAACCTTCAGCAGGGTCGCCACGTTATCGACGTCGCTGTCGATGCTGCGCCGAACACCTGGATACTGGACCTTGATGGCCAGGTCGCGGCCTTCGCGGGTCAGGGCGCGGTGGACCTGGCCGATCGAGGCAGCGGCGACGGGGGCCATATCGAAGCGCTGGAAACGGTCTTCCCACCCCCGGCCCCAGCGACGGTTCAGCGCCGCGGTAAGCTGGACCGGCGGCATGGGCCGGGCGTCGGAGCGAAGCCGCGCCAGAATGTCCGACAGTTCGGGCGGCAACAGGTCGCCCGCGTCCATCGACATCAGCTGACCGATCTTCATGGCCGCCCCACGCAGCTGGGCCAGCTGTTCGGTCACGCGGATCGCATTTGCGGGCGTCAGCAGCAGGTCACCCATCGTCGGCCGCCGACCCCTCGCCAGCTGTGCCGCGCCTTCCGCCAGGGCGTTGCCGGCGATGCCGGTCGCCAGTCCGCCGAAGCGCGCCAGCCGCGACAGGCGGCCGGTCGGCACGGGCAGGCCGCGGCTGGAGGGGGCATGGGACATCGGACCTGTCTGGGCGCGCGGCCGTCACGCTGCAATGCGGCATGGGGTAGCCGGGAGCGGAACGTCAGGCGGGTCGCGACGCCGCCTGTTTCAGGACCTCGACATAGCCACCGGCTACCTCCATCCGCCGGCCCGGCTCAGTCTGGCGGATCGCGCGATGCAGCCGCGGCAGGTTCCAGCAGGGGACATGCATGAAGAGGTGATGCTCGGCGTGGAAGTTGACCCAGTAAGGGGCGATGAAGGCGCGTTCCCACCAACTGGCCCGGGTGGTGCGCGCCGCCCGGAACGCGTCCTCGGCCGAGCCCTCCACACAGGCGTGTTCGGCGATGTTGCGCAGCCGGGTCACAAGCGGAAACCACGTCGCCATCGGCAAGAGCCACAAGGCGAAGAAGGCCCACCAGACCCCGATCAGGCTGAGCAGGGCAAGCAAGGCTGCATTCCAGACCAGGAAGGCGAGAACGGACCGGCCGGTGACGATGGCGTCATAGTCATGGGCCTCGCCGATCCCGCCCGAACGCTGCCGCAACACGGCGACAGGCAAGAGCACGCGCTGCTTGAAGAAGGTCTGTCCGGTCAGGTCGCGGATCATCTTGCGCCGGAGCGACGCGCCGCTGACCGGAAAGGGCGCGGACAGGATCAGGTCCGGATCCTCCGGCTGCTGCGCGAAGCGGTGGTGAGCGAGGTGGTAGGGGCGATAGGCCGTCAGTGACGCTCCGATCGGCACGGCGCAGAACCAGTGTCCGAGGACATCATTCAGCTTCAGGTTCCTCGCGAGCGCTCCGTGCGCGGCCTCATGCATAAGGATGGCCAGACCCAGCTGGCGGGTTCCGATCACCATCACGCAGATCGGGATCAGGAGAGGCTGCCAGACGCCGATCGCCATGGCGGCGGCGATCACACCCCAGCAGTGGGCGACCAGCAGCGGTCCCTTCCAGCCGGAGCGTGCCTGAAACGGCGCCCAGTCCTGGGGCGAAAACAGCTCGGACGGAGAGACGCGCGGCGCGGCGGGCATGGGGTCAGTCTAGCGGGCTACGTTCCGGAAATCGACCAATGACAAATGTAAGGTTGACATTACATTTTGGCGATGTCAGGTAGACATGACTTACACGGAGTCATTCTCATGTCCAGCCTCGCCTCCCCGGAGGGAGCCAACCGCCGCTACGTTGTCCGGACCATGGCCTTCATGGCGGGGTATGTGGCCGTCAACGTGGCGGCCATCTTCGGTGCCTTTGATCCGATCATCGGCACACCGGCCGGTATGGTGCTTGGGCTGGCCGTCGCCGCTCCTATCGCTGGCCAGATCTGGGCGACGTTGGCTCTCATGGCCGAGTCCGACGAGTTCGTGCGGACATTGACCGCCAAGCGCTTCATCGTCGCCGCCGGACTGACCTTCGCCCTGTTCTCGGGCTGGGGCTTCATGGAGAGCTATGGCGACGCGCCCCATGCGCCGGGCTGGATGGTCTATGCCCTGTTCTGGGGACTGTACGGCGTCGTGACCCCGTTCATCCGGACCAGCCGATGAAGAATCGCATGAAGGAACTGCGCTCCGCGCGCGGCTGGACCCAGGAGGAGCTGGGCCGCGCCATCGGCGTCTCACGCCAGGCCGTCAACGCGCTGGAGACCGAGAAACACGACCCCTCCCTCGACCTCGCCTACCGGATCTCCGCCGTCTTCGATGAGCCGGTCGAGGCGATCTTCACCAATCCCCACACCTGACATTTTGTCAGGATAGCCTGACCCAAGGACTTCGCCATGCTGAACCACGCCTCGTCCGGGCGCGCGATCCTGCGCGCCCTGTGCCTGACCGCCGCCGTCGTTGCCGCGCCGATGTCGCCAGCGACGCTCCCGGGCCTTGCGTTCGCCCAGACGACCCCGACCTTCACCTCCGATCGCCTGTCGGTCGAGGTGGTGGGGTCAGGCCCGGACGTCATCCTGATCCCCGGCCTGGCCTCGTCGCGCGAGGTCTGGAGGCCGCTGGCCAACCGCCTGTCTGCCACGCATCGGGTGCACCTGGTCCAGCTGGCCGGTTTCGCGGGCGAACCCTGGAGCCACGGTGACGGACCCTTCGTCGAGCCCGAGGTGGCCGAGCTGGCCCGCTACATCACCGAGGCCGGTCTGGAGTGTCCCGCCGTCATCGGCCACTCGATGGGCGGACTTTCGGGTCTGCTGCTGGCCCAGCGTCAGCCGGAGCGGGTCGGACGGCTGATGATCGTCGACGCCCTGCCCTTCTATTCCGCCCTGTTCGGCCCGACCGTGACCGCCGAGACGGCGCGGCCCGTGGCTGCCCAGTTTGCCGCCGCCATGATCGCGGCTGACGAGGCCAGCTATCGCGCACAGCAGCAACAGGCGGCCCAGGGACTGGCGCGCGATCCGGCGATCCGCGAGGCCATGGTGGAATGGTCGATGGCCAGCGACCGCCGCGCCGTGGCCGCAGCCTTCTCCGACGTGATGACCACCGACGCACGCCCCGGTCTGGCTTCCATGACCACGCCCGTGACGGCCCTTTATGCCACCGACGCCGACGGCGGCCCGCCGCCGGCACTGGCCGAAGGGCTGTGGACGCAGGAGTACTCGACCCTGCCGGGCGTGCGGTTGGTCCGCATCGATGGAGCGCGGCACTTCATCATGGCCGACCAGCCGGCCCTGTTTGACGCGGCGGTCGACGACTTCCTGCGCTGAGATCTCAGGCGGCGGGTTTCAGCCCGCCGCCGAACTCGCCCGCATAGGCCGGGGCGATCAGGGCACGGAATGCCGCCAGGGGAACGGTGACCTCATAGGTCCCCTCGGCATAGGGACCGACGATGTAAGGGCCGACCAGGAACGTCAGGCCGCCCGCCTTGCCCGGCTCGGTCGAGGCGGCCAGGACGAAAGGCGTCTGCAGCGCGGTCGGGCACTTCCAGTTCCCGCCGCCGGACAGGCTGACCGTCTGGGCGGCCGGATCGCGGCGACGCTTCTCGGCATTGATGGCGGCGCACAGCGCCTGATCCAGGGGCGTCATGTCGGCGGGCTTGATGAACAGATCCGCTGCGGCGATCTCGCGGTTCAGCGCCTTGTCCCATAGGACGGCCCCGAACTGGGCATTGGGATGAGCCCCACCGGTGAACTCCGAGACCTGCCGCATCAGGCTGAACAGCTTGGCGGTCTCGGCGCCCGGCGTGAACGCGATGGTCTTGTCGTACGGCGGCAGGCCTTCGTCCCCGCCGGCTTCGGTGCGGTCGGCTTGGGCCCCCTCGGCGAAGGTGCGCAGGTCGCGCACATTGGCGGCGTAGAGCCGGGCATGCAGATCCGGCTGGCTGCGCAGCGCGATCGGCAGGGTCAGGCTGACCTCCGCGTAGGGCGTCTTGGATTCGAAGGCCATCGGCGCGGCGGCCTCGGCGGGGGTGACGACAGCCGCGTCGCCGGCGGCGGGGGTCGCGTCTGCCGCCTTTTCCGCGCGATCCCGGTTGCAGGCCGACAGGGCGGTCAGAGCCAGCAGGGAAACGGCCACCAGATGAGGACGGGCGATCATGACGTGGAGCCTCCGTTCAGAACCATACCGATAGCGCACCCAGAGCAATGGCCGCCAGCAGGATCAGACCTGCATCGCGGTTCGACTTGAACAAGCGCAACGCGAGAGCTCCGTCATCGGGCCGCAGACGCCAGACCTGCCAGGCGAGGTGGATAGCGTAGGCGGCGATGCCAAGGAAGAAAGGCAGCCACAATCCGGCGGCGACACCTGCAAGTCCCGCGCAAAGGACGGCTGCGCCATAGAACAGGGCGACACCCGCCCGAACGCCCGAACCGAGCCGTCGCGCCGTGGACTTCACCCCGACCAGGGCGTCGTCTTCGATATCCTGAAGCGCGTAGATGGTATCGTAACCCAGGGTCCAGAACACACCACCCAGCCACAGCATGACCGCAGCGGGGGTGACTTCTCCCGTCACCGCGGCGAACCCCATCAGCGCGCCCCAGTTGAAGGTCATGCCCAGCCAGGCCTGTGGCCACCAGGTAATGCGCTTCATGAAGGGGTAAGCCGCAACCAGCCCCAGGGAGCCGAAGCCCAGAAGGATAGCGGTCGGGCCCAGGGTGAGGAGGATCAGGAAGGCGACAAGACTACAGGCGACGATGAAGACCCACGCCTGCTTCACCCTGATCTGTCCGGACGCTACAGGTCGCCCGGCCGTGCGCGCGACCCTCCGGTCAATGTCGCGATCGACGATGTCGTTGAAAGCGCAACCCGCCGCACGCATGAGGCAGGCCCCCACGGCGAAGGCAGTGACCAGCCACAGATCGTAGAGATCCGGCGCAGCCCGGTTCTGGCCGAGCGCCAGGGCGATGCCCTGCCATCCCGGCAGCAGCAGCAGCCAGATGCCGACCGGCCGGTCGAAGCGTCCAAGCTTCAGCCAGGGCTTCCACGCCTCGGGCGCGCGGGCGTCGACCCAGTTCCGGCCAGCGTCAGGGAGGGGAGCGGACATGGCCCGGGGATAGCACCCCCGGGCGACGACGTCAGGTCAGAGCTCGATCCGCTTCTGGGCATCGAACAGCAGGAACAGACAGATGGCCAGAAGCCCGATGTCCTTGGCCAGGAACTGACCCGTCGATCCCAGCGCAGGGAAGGCATAGCCCTCCGCCACGATGCCGGGCGCGGTGAAGAAGAAGCTCAGCGTCACCAGAAAGGTCGCCACACCCATCAGGGCGCCAACCAGTCCGGCCAGTGGGAAGCGGCCGCCAAGCGCGATCAGGACACCCGCCGTGACCTCCAGAATCCCGATGACGTTGGAAGCGCCCTGCACGCCGATCAGCGGGTACATCCAGCCGAACAACCAGTAGGTCTCCGCAATGCCCTTCACGCCCTCGGCCTCGTAGGGCAGGAACTTCATGTAGCCGAAGACCAGGAAGATCAGGACGATCCCCGCTCTCAGGAAGGCGCGGGCGTCGAGACGGGACGGGGCGGTATCGGCGAAGGTCATCGGTCATCTCGGGCGATTGCGGTCGCCCCCCGTTCGCCGGCTCAGCCGGAACGGTTACGCCTTGAGCGTCAGCCCCTGCGGACCAGCACCACGCCCGCGATGACAAGAGCGACGCCGGCGACCCGTGTGAGACTGATCGGCGCGCGCGGGACGCCCAGGGCACCGAAATGGTCGAGCACCAGGCTGATCAACAACTGGCCCGCCACCATCAGGGTGATGGTCGTTGCCACGCCGAGCCGGGGGACCGCCCAGGCGGCCGCAACGACGAAGACCGCGCCATAAAGCCCGCCGATCCAGGCATAGGCGGGCAGGCCCTTGACCGCGGCCATGTCGGGGCGCGCGTGCAAAAGCGCCGCGACGATCCCCAACGCCGCCGTCCCGACAGCGAAAGACACGAAGGCGGCATTCACGGGGCCGGCGACGGCACCGGCCAGCTTTGCGTTCGTCGGGGCCTGCAGAGCGGTGGCGCCGCCCGCCAGGACGACGGCGATCATGGCGATCCAGGGTCCGAGGTTCATCGGCGTTCCCTACCAGAGCGGGTCGACGGGCGCGCCGCCGAAGATTTCACCCAACCGCGCGCGAGTGGATCGATGAGCGTCGGCTGGCAACTGGCCGGGGTCGAACCACCGCGCCTCGGCGATCTCTCCCCGATGGGTCAGTTCCCCGACCTCGAAAGCGTCGAAGCGATAGACCAACACATGGTCGCCAGGGAAAAACCGTTCATTGGAATGGACGGACAGAAGTCGACCCGGCGCGGTCGCCTTCAGGCCCGTCTCCTCGAACAGCTCCCGCGCGGCCGCGTCGCCTGTGGCTTCTCCCCGGTCCACCCCGCCACCGGGCAGCCACCAGCCCTCCAGATAGGTGTGGCGCACGAGCATGACGCGGCCCTCGCCGTCCACCGCGACCGCGCGCACGCCGAGCGTCATGCCCCGGCTGGCCCGCGACACCGCGAAAAACAGCGGCCGGGTGAAGGGCTCGATTCGCACGCGCCAGTTCATGGCCTCACGCTGCCACAGGCATGACGCCCGACGATAGCGGCATCACAGGCGAACGATCTCGCCGTCTTCCTTGACGAAGCTGTCCGGCCGGACATCCAGCACCTCGAACACCCGCTCCGACGGTCGGGCGAGCACGACGCCCCGCGAGGTCTCGACGATCGGCCGGTTGACCAGGATCGGGTGTTCGACCATCGCCGCCAGCATCGCCTCGTCCGAGACGCCGTCGTCCAGCAAGCCGAGCTCCGCCGCCGGCGTTCCCTTGTCGCGCAGGATGGCGCGCGGCCCCTCGCCCATCCGCGTCAGGAGGTCGCGCAGGCGGGTCTCGGTCCAGCCGACCTTGAGGTATTCGACCACCTCGGGCTCCCGCCCCGCCTTGCGTATCGCGGCCAGCACGTTCCTCGACGTGCCGCAGGCGGGGTTGTGAAAGACGGTGACGGAGAAGTCGGTCATGGATCGTCCGGATGCGTTGCGCGCTTGATGCGCGGGTCGCCGCATTCTATGGCGTCCGGCGAACAGGAGCATCCCATGCTGGCTCTCGGCATCATCATTGGTTTCGTCGTCGTTCTCGCCGCCATCAACGCGCTCGAGTTCGGCCGGATTGACTGAAGCTTCTCTGAGTGCCGCCCTCGTCACGGGCGGCTCGCGTCGCATCGGTCGCGCCATCGTGCTGGCGCTTGCCCGACGTGGCCATGACATCGCCATTCATCACCGCGCCTCGCGCGAGGATGCAGACGCCTTGGCGTCTGAAGTTCGTGCCCTGGGCCGTCGCGCGGCTGTCGTGTGTGCTGACCTCGCAGCAGAAGCCGATGTCCGCACCGTGGTGCCGGCTGCTGCCGCAGAGCTTGGTCCCCTGGCCGTGCTGGTCAACAACGCTTCGGTCTTCGAGGATGACCGGGTCGGCGACCTGTCCCGCGAGAGCTGGGACAAGCATATGGAGACCAATCTCCGCGCGCCCCTCGTTCTGATGGAGGCGTTCGCGGCACAGGCTCCGAACGGGTCGGCGGTGGTCAATCTGCTGGACCAGAGGGTGCTGAAACCCGACCCGCGCTTTGTATCCTATGCCCTGTCCCGCAACGGCCTTTGGTGGGCCACCCGCACCATGGCGCAGGCTTTGGCACCACGAATCCGGGTCAATGGCGTTGGTCCCGGCCCCACGCTGAAGTCCATCCACCAGTCTGACGAGGACTTCGCCGCCGAAGCCGCCTCCGTTCCCCTCGGCCATGGCGCGGCGCCGGAAGATATCGCCGCCGCCGTCCTCTATCTCGTTGACGCGCGCTCGGTGACGGGACAGATGATCGCCGTTGACGGTGGCCAGCATCTGGCGTGGCAGACGCCGGATATCCCCGCCGATGACTGAGCGCCGGAGCCCTGACGTGAGCCTTGCCGCCGTTCCCGCGCCCAAGCCCGGAGCCCGTCTGGAAGGCCTGACCGTCTTCGTGCGCGGTCTGGAAGTCCAGGCCGGCATCGGCGTCTACGACCATGAGCATGGCAGGCTGCAGCCCCTGGTGATCGATGTCACGCTCGACCTCGGCCCCGTCGAAATCCACGGCCTGTCAGACACGATCAACTACGAGACCGTGGCCGAAGCCTGCCAGCGCATTGTCAATGAGGGCCATGTCGGCCTGGTGGAGACCTTCGCGGAGCGGCTGGCGCTGGACTGTCTGCTCGACCCACGCGTCCGAGGCGTGAAGGTGCGTATCGAGAAGCCCGGTGCCCTGCCTGCAGCGGCGGCCGCAGGCTGCGAAGTCACCTATCGGCGGTGAGGCTCAGCCGCGTTTGGGGGGCCAGGGGATGAAGGCGCTCGTGCGCCGGATGTAGTCCTCGTACTCCGGCCTGGACTTGCGGATGGCTTTTTCCGTGATGCCGATCCCGGACCATCGGGTCAGGGTGTAGGTCAGGAAGATTGGCCCCACGATCGAAGCGATGCCAATCCAGCCCGTCTCGGCCGCGATCAACCAAAGGCCCCACCAGACGCAGGCGTCACCGAAGTAGTTCGGGTGCCGGGTATAGCGCCACAGGCCGGAGTCCAGCACCTTGCCCCGATTGGCCGGGTCCTTGCGGAAGGCGGCCAACTGGGCATCGCCGATGCTCTCGAAAGCGATCCCGATCACGACGATGACCGCACCTGTCCAGCCGATCCAGCCGATCGGCGGACTATAGGCGACCTGACCCAGCTGAGCCGGAAGGCTGTTCAACCAGGCCAGCGCTCCCTGCGGCAGAAAGACGAACAGGAAGGCGGTCCTGCGGAAGCTCCAGCCCTTCCGTGCCTGGTCGTCAATAATCGCGGTGTAGCGCCGATCCGCCCCATGCTCGCGCCAGCGCTTCAGCAGGTGCCAGCCGAGGCGGATGGCCCAGATGCCGACAAGCCAAAGGATGAGTCCCTTTCTGACCGGATCTCCGTCGGTGCGGGGAAAGGTCACGAGGGCCAGCATCAGCATGCCCAGCGGCCAGACACCATCGATGAAGCTGACGTCGCCCCACCGCACCGCCAGACGGGTCAGCAGGGTCATGACGACCGTGATCAGCAGAAGGTTCAGCCCCAGCAGCAGGGCGATCTCGGACAGGTTCATGTCGCAGGAACGGGGGAGGGGCTCATTCGGACGCGCAGATCAATCCACGCAGAGGGTCGGCAGTGCCCGGCCATCCTCAATGCGGGTGTTGCACCCGAAGGGCAGGTCATTGGGTGCGCAGACACCGGTCATCGGAGTTCCTTGCGGCGCACCCGACTCGTTTGCCCGGCAGTCGCCGAGGCAATCGTCGCCGTCACGGCAAGGTTTGTTGGCGTCCGAAAAGGGGATGACGCACCGTTCGGTCTGAAGCCGACCCACGCGCATGAGCTCGCCGCCATCTTCCTCGCACACCTGGGCCAGGTCGTGGTCAGCGCGGGCCATCGGCGGCAGATCGGCCTCGTCCGGCACGTTCGGAGCGCAGCTCCCGGCGAGAACGGCACACACGGTCAGCGCGGCGGCGATGAACAGACGCATGGGTCAGTCCCCTCTCAGCGGCCGATCTCACCCTTGGCGAATCCGGTCCAGACATCATCGTAGTCCAGCTGCATGGTCGGACTGGTTTGCGCCCATTCCGTGGTGCGGATCGGCCACCGGGTCTCGAACATGAACGCCAGAGTATTGTCGAGCTTAACCGGTTTCAGGTCCGCCGCCACCGCCTTGTCGTAGGACGCCTGATCCGGACCGTGTCCACTCATGCAGTTGTGCAGCGACGCGCCGCCCGGCGCGAAGCCGCCCTCCTTGGCGTCATAGGCGCCGGTCACCAGACCCATGAACTCGCTCATGACGTTGCGGTGGAACCACGGCGGTCGGAATGTGTCCTCGGCCACCATCCAGCGTGGCGGGAAAATGACGAAGTCGCAGTTGGCCGTGCCCGGCGTGTCCGACGGGCTGGTCAGGACTGTGAAGATCGACGGGTCCGGATGGTCATAGCTGACCGTTCCGATGGTGTTGAAGCGAGCCGTGTCATAGCGATAGGGCGCGTTGTTGCCGTGCCAGGCGACGA
>JAIERG010000105.1 GCA_019747095.1 Caulobacteraceae bacterium
CCGCCTTCGAGCGCGCCCGCATCCTGAGGGCCGCAAGCCGCGAATCCGAGGGCTTCGCCGTCCTGTCCGCCCTCCCCCCTGCCCCTCTCCATCAGGAAGGCCAGGACAGCCTCTGGTCCGAACGCCGGAACTACTTCCTCGACGCGTTGGAACGTCGGGAATGGCGCGCGGCCTATCACGCCATGGCGGGGCATGGCTTTCCATCGGGTGAGCGCAAGGTGGATGCCGAGTTCTTCGCTGGCTGGGTCGCCCTGACCAAGCTCAACGACCCGGTCCGCGCGGCAGCCCACTTCGAGACGCTGCGCCAGTCCTCCCAGACGCCCATCACCCAGGGTCGCGCCCTCTACTGGCTGGGCCGTGCGGCCGAGGCCCAGGGCGACAGGGCCTCGGCCCAGAACTACTATTCGGCCGGCGGTCGCCATATCCAGACTTTCTACGGCCAGCTCGCGGCCGAGAAAGCCGGCGTCACCACCCTGACCCTGCCTGCCGATCCCGTCATCACCGACGCCGACCGGGCACGCTTCGAGGCCAGCGAACTCGTCCGCGCGGCCCGGATCCTGGGCGAAACCGGCGAGATGAGCCTTTATCGCGTCTTCGCCTACCAGGCCGACGACGTCTTGCCCGGAGCGACCGACCTTGCGCTGCTCATGGACATGACGCGGGGCTACGGCGACGGCTTCGCTGCCATGATGGTCGGTCGCGCCGCCAGCCAGCGCGGCTTCCTGATGCCGGAGCGCCAGTACCCCATTCGTATCCCGCCCGAAGTCCCAGGTGCCGCTCCCCTCGCCTTCACTCTGGCGATCACACGCCAGGAGTCGAGTTTCGATCCGCGCGCGCTCCTCGGCCGACGCCCGAGGCATGATGCAGTTCCTGACCTCGACCGCCCGCGGCGTGGCTCGCCGTCTGGAGATGCCCTACTCGGCCGAACGGCTCTGGGACCCGGACTACAACATGGTATTGGGCAGCTATCACCTGGGCGAACTGACGGCCCAGTTCCAGGGCTCCATGCTGCTGACCACCGTCGGCTACAATGCAGGCCCTGCCCGAGCGCCCCAGTGGGTGGCGCGCTGCGGGGATCCGCGCGGCGGCGTGGCCGGAGGCGGAGTGGACCCGGTCGACTTCATCGAGTGCGCGCCCTTTACCGAGACGCGGAATTACATGATGCGGGTCATGGAGAACATGGCGGTCTACAAGGCGCGCCTGAACGGCGGCTCTGCTCCCCTGACAACGTCACAGGACATCGCTCGCGGCTCAAACGGACCCCGACCCTACGCTCCCTGAAGTTCCGCGGTCACAGGCGAAGCAGGCCTGCGAAAACAGCATCGAACTGCGTCCGCACCAATCGATCACGCTCAACCCAGTCGAAGTAGGGCTTGGTGATCATCAGAGAGACGATGCCATGCGCAGAGGCCCATAGGGCCTGGGCGGAAGCTCGAACGTCACCATGGAGCCGCCCTTCTGCGGCCACAGTGGCGACGACCGCTTCGAACGACCGATAGAGTTCAGCACCCAGTCCCTGTGCTGCGCTCTCCGCCCCGTCACGGGCCTCCATCGGCCGGGTGAGATAGATCAGGCGGTAGGCATTGGGATTGCTGAACCCGAAGTCGACGTAAGCTTCGATCAGGCGTCTCAAGCACACCTCAGGCGCCAGATCAGCGGCGATGATGGCCGCGTTGGTCGCCGTCAGCCTCTCGAAGGCGCTTCGACAGATCTCATGCAGGATCTCACTCTTGTCCGAGAAATGCATGTACAGCGCCGTCGATGATAATCCGACGTGTTCGGCGATCTTCCGTATCGTCGCACCTTCATAGCCAACCTCCACGAAGATGCGTTCCGCTGCGGCCAGAATCTCGGCACGGCGAACGTGGCCTTCCCCCTTCGGCTTGCGTCCCGACCTGACAGGTGCCTCTCGCAGGGTAGGCGGGTAAGACAAGGGGCCAGTTTCCGGTAGCGCGGCGTCCTGAGGCACCGTGCCCTTGCATAGCCCCGCGTTCCCTCCACGCCAAGCACTTGCCGCCCACCGAGACGGCAGGTTAGCCAAGGGCGTGAGGGGAGAGGCGCAGGGGCAACTTGGCGAAGCGGCGGCATACCAAGAGTATGCTGACCGGCTGGGCCTATCTGTGCGACAAACGAGCGTCGTCGTGTGTCTGGCGTTTGGGCTGTGCTGGGCGATTTACCGGAACGCAGAGCTCACACTTATCCTCACCATCTTCGCCATCCAGACGGCCTTTCTCGGGGTCGCGGCTTGGCGCACCCTTCTTCTGGCCGCCAGCCTTCACCCGCCTGCTCCGGTCGCGGCTCCTGAAAGCCTGCCCCGGTATGCAATCCTGGTTGCACTTTATCGGGAAGCCGAAGTCGCAGAGCAGTTAGTCGAGCGATTGGCGAAAATCGACTATCCAACCGATCGCCTGGAGGGGTTCCTGATCCTCGAAGACGACGACGAGCAGACACGAGCGGCGATCGAAAAGATCACTCTGCCGTCTTGGTTACGCGTTCTGGTCGCGCCCGACGGCGCGCCTCGCACCAAACCGAGGGCCCTTAACTTTGGTCTGGCGCAAGTGAGTGGCGAACTGGTGACGGTCTATGACGCAGAAGACGACCCCGACCCCCGGCAACTGCGTGAAGCTGCCGCACGATTTGAAGCAGACCGATCCCGTGATGTTTGGGCCCTGCAGGCACCGCTCAGAATCCGGGATCGCGCGAATACTCACAGCCCGTTTCTGGATCGCCAGTTCGAGGTCGAATACGCGTCCCTGTTCGAAGTGACACTACCGGGTCTTGCACGGCTGGGCCTTCCGTTTCCACTTGGAGGGACCAGCAACCACTTCCGGGTCGACGCCCTTCGTTCGGTCGGCGGCTGGGATGCCTACAACGTGACTGAGGATGCCGACCTGGGTTTCCGACTTTGGCGGGCGGGCGGGCGCTTGGGCGTGCTTGAAAGCCCAACCCACGAACCTCCGCCAGGAAGCCTCGAGCATTGGCTTCCGCAGCGGACCCGATGGCTCAAGGGCTATATGCAGACCTGGGGCGTTCATACCCGGGACGTCAGGGGACTGGGCTGGCGTGGCGGGATCTCCCTGACCATGACCTTGGGGGTCGCGATCGGCTCGGCAGCGCTCCACGCACCCTCAATCGCCTGGCTACTCACCACAGTCCTTATCGCAATGGCCGGCGGCCTTCCGCCCCACACACCGACGTTCGCGATGTGCGTCCTCGCTGTCGGATCCCTGGCCGCGTGGGTGAACGCAGCCATTGGTTGTCGCCGTGCTGCGAAGAGCTATACACTGGCGGACCTGATTTCCGCGCCCGGCTACTGGTCTCTTCTGAGCCTGGCATTCGTCCACGCGGTTTGGCGGCTGATCCGGGAGCCCTTTGCCTGGGACAAAACCCGCCACTTCGCGGAGGTGAAGTCCGCCGGTGTCGCCATGGCTGGACGCGAACCGGGATGAGAGCCTATGGCCTCGCGCATGCCACCCGTTCTTTCAACACAGCCGGCAATCCTTCAAACGCGCTCATGGCCAGACTACGCCCTGCTAGACAGCGGCGATGGCCGTAAGCTCGAGCGCTACGGGGAATACACGGTCGTACGACCTGAGCCGCAGTGCTGGTGGACCCCCCGCGATCCGGCGGCCTTCGAGCTCGCCGATGCCGTCTTTGATCCGGAAGACGAGGACGAGAGCGGAAGGTGGCGGTTCGCCAAGGGCTCCCTCGATAGCTTCTCCCTCAGCTGGCGGGACGTGCGCTTCAGCGGTCGCTTCACGCCCTTTCGCCACTTGGCGTTTTTCCCCGAGCAGGCGGCGAACTGGGAATGGCTTGATGCCAGGGTTCGCAGACTTGACCGCCCCCGGGTTCTGAATCTCTTCGGCTACACCGGTGTTGCCAGTCTTGCCTGCGCCGCTGCCGGCGCCGAAGTCACCCACGTCGACGCTTCAAAGAAGTCGGTGTCCTGGGCTCGCGAGAATGCAGAACTGTCGGGACTGGAGAACCACCCCATCCGCTGGATTGTCGAGGATGCGCGCAGGTATGTAGCCCGGGAAGTCCGGCGGGGCTCGAGGTATCACGGGATCATCCTCGATCCACCGAAGTACGGGCGGGGCCCGACGGGCGAGGTCTGGCGGCTGTTCGAGGATCTGCCGGCACTGCTCAAGGACTGCTCCAGCCTGCTGGCCGACAATGCCGACTTCCTGTTGCTGAATGCCTATGCTGCTCGGATCTCCGGTCTGTCCCTGGCCCACGTGATGGCCGAGTCGACCGAGAGACGGTCAGGGCAGATCGACTGGGGCGAACTTGCCTTGTCAGAAGACGGTACTGATGCCCGCGCTATCGGACTCAGCTTCTTTGCACGCTGGACTGCATGAGCGAACCCCGTCTGATCACCTCCCTGACCAATGACACGGTCAAGGCCGTGCGTGCGCTGCACATGCGCAAGGAGCGCGAGGCGACTGGCCTCTTTCTGGCCGAAGGGCTTAAGTTCATCGGCGAGGCCCTGGATCAGGGTCGGGCCCCGAAGATGCTGCTGGTCGGTCTGGAGGCGCGCGCGCACCCGTTGCTGGAGCGAGCCAAGACGGAGACGGTCCGCGCGGGCGGCGAAGTCGTGACGGTGACCCACCCAATCCTGGAGAAAATCAGCCGCAAGGAGAACCCGCAGACGGTACTGGGTGTATTCGGGCAATCCTTTGCGCCGCTCGACAGCCTCATGCCCGCTGCCGCACCGAGCTGGATCGCCCTGGAGCAGGTGCGCGATCCCGGCAACCTTGGCACCATAATTCGCACAGCCGACAGCGCAGGCTGCGGCGGCGTCATCCTCATTGGAGATTGCGTCGACCCCTTCTCGGTGGAGGCGGTGCGGGCCACCATGGGCTCGGTTTTCGCCGTTTCGATCGCTCGCACTACCCCCGATGCATTCCTCGCGTGGCGCGAAGGCTGGCCCGGATCGGTCGTGGGGACCCGCCTGGACGCGACGGTCGGTTATCGCGAGGCCGCCTATGCCCGACCCAGCCTGATCCTGATGGGCAATGAACAGGCGGGTCTGACGGATCATCTGGCTGCGACTTGCGACGTAACCGTGAAGATCCCGATGCGTGGCCGGGCCGACAGCCTGAACCTCGCGGTTGCCACGGGGATCATGGTCTATGCGGTGACAGATAGCCTCTAGGTTCCGCGCGGCTTCGCCCGGCCAGTTGCCTCGGCCTCAGCAGGGTTTTCTGGCCAGGGATGCCGGGGATACCGGCCCCGCATCTCGGCGCGGACGGGTGCCCACGAGCCTTTCCAGAAGCCCGGCAGGTCGGCCGTGACCTGGATCGGGCGGCGGGCAGGCGACAATAGCACCAGCGTTAGCGGCACGCGCCCGCCCGCGACCGTCGGATGCTTCGTCACTCCGAATAGCTCCTGCACGCGGATTTCGACGCGCGGTCCTCCCTCGGCCGCGTAGTCAATCGCCGCTGAACCAAGAGGCGTTGTCAGACGGGCGGGCGCGAGATCGTCAAACTTCCGCTGACGGTCCCACGGGATCAAGCTCCTCAGTCCCTGCTCAAGGGCGGCATCTCCGATCTGATCGAGCCCCTCAACGTGGTCCAGCAGCGGCCAAAGCCAGGCCTGCCTCATGGTATGGAGCGCCATCTCTGACACATCGGGCCATTCGGGATCGAGCGCGTGCAGAAACGACAAGCGCGCGCGCAGGGCGCTGGATCGTTCACCCCAGACAAGCCCGCCGAGCCCTTGATCGCGAACCTCGGCTCTGAGGGAGTCGGTGATCTGGCGACGGTCAGGCGCGCCGACGATGCGCTCGTCGAAGACGATCGCACCCAGCCGACGCTGTCGACGGAGCATCAACCGGCCGGATGGCTCGCGGGACAATCGATCCTCCGTGGTCAGAAGCGGTTCAATCCGTTCAAGCGAGAGCGGGGCAGCGAGACGGATGCGATCCCGCGCCTCGCCGCCGCCCAGATCGGCGACCGCCAACCAAGGCTCTCGACCAAGGGGTTCCGTCGGGTCCATGAAGCAGCCTCGACCCGAGGCTAGCCGGAACTCGCCCGGCCTTCCGCGCGCTCTTGCAATCCGCTCGGGGAAGGCCGCTGCGATAAGTGCGCCTTCGTCTATGTCACCCTGTGACCCCCTGCCCCGCGATGCCGCCCTGGCCCAGCGTTCGACCAGCTTTCGCGCATCGTTTGCCCTCGGCGAGCGGTCTCGGTCGAAGGCTCTCAGCCGGTCGCGGAGATCGGGCTCGGAACCGCCCAACCCAGGCTCGCTCAGGATCGCTGCGATGCCGGCGCCCAAATTCGCATCGCCGCCGTCCGCCGCCGTGGCGACAAGGTGGCCCAGGCGGGGCGTGAGGGGCATGGACGCCAGTCGCATGCCGTGCTCCGTCAAGACCCCGTCGTCGTCCAGCGCGCCTAGCCGCGTCAGAACCGCTCGCGCCTCCGCAAAGGCACCGATGGGCGGCGGGTCGAGCAGGGCCAGATGGTCGGCGGACCGCGCGCCCCAGCGGGCGAGATCAAGCGCGAGGCCTGTCAGATCGGCCTCCAGGATCTCCGGGCGCTGATGTGGGACAAGGCCCCGCGTCGTCTCTTCGTCCCAGAGGCGATAGCAGATTCCCGGTTCCGTCCGGCCGGCGCGACCGCGACGCTGCTCGGCCGACGACCGACTGACGCGGACGGTAATCAGCCGCGTCAGGCCGCTGGACGGCTCAAACCGGGGCACGCGAGACAAACCGCTGTCGATCACCACACGCACCCCCTCGATCGTAAGACTGGTCTCGGCGACCGAGGTGGCCAGGACCAGCTTGCGACGTCCCGGAGGTGACGGCTCGATGGCGCGATCCTGCTCCGCCTTGTTCAGCGCGCCGTAGAGGGGAACGACATCGACGTCGGGAAACCTAAGCCGATCGCGTACCAGTTCGGCAACCCGGTGGATTTCGGCCTGCCCCGGTAGAAAACCGAGAACGGAGCCGCGCTCCTCACCGAGTGCCTTCAGGCAGGCCCGGGCCATCGACTCTTCGATGCGCTCGACAGGATCGCGTCCGAGATACCGGGTCTCGACCGGATGGGCCCTCCCCTGCGCCTCGATCACCGGCGCACCGCCCAACAGTTGCGATACGCCGACGATGTCCAGGGTCGCGGACATGACGATCAGTCTCAGGTCGGTTCGCAGCAAACCTTGGCTATCGCGCGCCAGAGCCAGCCCAAGATCTGCGTCCAGGCTGCGTTCATGAAACTCATCGAAGATCACGGCGGCCACCCCCTCGATCGCTGGATCGTCCAGGATCATGCGGGTGAAGACGCCTTCGGTGACGATCTCGATGCGTGTCCGGGGACCAATGCGGCTTTGCAGTCGGGTGCGATATCCGACTGTCTCACCCGGCGCTTCACCCAGGACCGCCGCCATTCGTTCGGCCGCTGCCCTTGCCGCCAGGCGACGCGGTTCCAAAACGAGAATCCGCCGGTCTGTGCGCCATTCGGCATCAAGGAACGCCAAAGGCACGATAGTCGTCTTGCCAGCCCCGGGCGGCGCGGCCAGCACCACCGCCGGATGAGCGGCAACGGCGGTTTTCAGGTCCTCGAGTACGGAGTGGATTGGGAGCATCAGGGTGCCCGATAACCGCTCGACGGGCTTGCACCAACGATTCTGCGTTCCGTCAGCCAGGTTTTGGGGTCACGAAAGCGTCTTCACGTGTTCACGGATCGGAAACCGCGTTGCCAGTGAGGACGTGTCTCGCTAGCGTCCCGGCCGGAAGGCGATCCGGGGAGGATCTGCCGTTTAGTAGGGGGCGAGACGCTTCATGTCCGCAGAAGGCCTTAGGCCCAAGGGGAATCGGCTGTTCCTCAAGAAATCCGTAGCCCAGATCCAGAAGGAGGCCGCCAAGAGCGAGCTGAAGCGGACGCTGGGCCCCATCAACCTGATGAGCCTTGGCATCGGCGCGATCATCGGCGCCGGCATCTTCGTGCTGACAGGCCAGGTCGCCTCGGCGCATGCTGGCCCGGCCATCATGCTCAGCTTCGTTCTGGCCGGCATCGCCTGCGCGCTCGCCGGGCTATGCTACGCGGAGCTGGCCTCGACCATGCCGGTCTCCGGCTCGGCCTATACCTACGCCTACGGCACTATGGGCGAGGTCTTCGCCTGGATCATGGGCTGGCTTCTGGTGCTGGAATACGGCGTCGCGGCCTCGACTGTCGCGGTTGGCTGGTCCGGATATGTGGTCTCCATACTGAAGGACTTCGGCATCGTCTTCCCCATGGTACCCGGGACAGATTGGGCCCAGTTCGCGACACCGCTGATCCAGTATGTGGCTGCCGACGGCGGAGGCGCGTCCTTCCCCATGACCGGCACGTTCAACCTGGTCGCGGCGATTGGCATCGCCATGGTCTGTGGCCTGCTGGTGCTCGGCGTGAGCGAAAGCGCCAACGTCAACAACATCATCGTCGTCCTGAAGGTGCTGGTCCTCTTCACCTTCATCGGCGTGGGCATCAGCTACGTTAATCCCGCCAACTGGCAACCCTTCATCCCGGTCCAGGGCGACACCTGGGACGAGTTCGGCGTGGGCGGTATCTTCCGAGGCGCGGCCATCATCTTCTTCGCCTACGTCGGCTTTGAAGCCGTTTCGACCGCCGCGGCCGAGGCCAAGAACCCGTCCAAGGATGTGCCGGTCGGGATCCTTGGCGCGCTTATCGTCTGTACCCTAATCTACATGGCGGTTGCGGCCGTGATGACCGGCGTGGTTCCCTATCTCGAGCTGGCCTCGCCGGCGCCGATCGCAGTCGCCATCGACCGCATGGGCCTTGAGTGGGCCAACATTCCCCTGGCCACCGCAGAGGGTGGGCAGCTGAACCTGATCTCCTTCGCCATCAAGATTGGCGCGATCACGGGTCTGTCGTCGGTGATGCTGGTGCTTTGCTATGGCCAGACGCGCATCTTCTACACCATGGCGCGCGACGGTCTGCTGCCCAAGGTCTTCTCGACCATCCACCCCAGCTTCAAGACGCCATGGATGGGCACCATCCTGTTGGGCATCGTGATTGCAGTCGCGGCCGCCTTCCTGCCGATCTCGATCCTCGGAGACCTCGTGTCGCTGGGCACGGCGCTTGCCTTCTCCATCGTCTGCCTGTCGGTGATTTTCCTGCGCATCAACTACCCCGACATGCACCGGCCGTTCCGGGTTCCGGGCGGGATCCTGACGGCGGTGCTCGGGATTCTGGCCTGCCTCGGGCTGGCAGTTCTGAATCTGCTGCCGATGATCCAGCACGCGCTGAACGACAATCCGCTGCCGCTCACCATTCTCGGCATCTATGCGCTCGTCGGTGCCGTGGTCTACGCCGCCTACGGCTTCTGGCATTCCAAGTTGGCCAAGGGCATCGACATCACCGAGGAAACGACCATGGCCTCTCCGGCGGAAGCCATGGGGCGCGGCGTCGACAACCAGAAAGACTGATCCCCGGGTCCGTCGGACATGTGAAAGGCCCGGGAGCGATCCCGGGCCTTTTGCTTTGGGCCTATACCACCAGGGCTGGTGCGGATGAGAGGACTCGAACCTCCACGCCTTGCGGCGCTGGAACCTAAATCCAGTGCGTCTACCAGTTCCGCCACATCCGCGTGGCGGCGGGTCTAGGGGTTGTGAACGGCGCTGGCAACATGCGCGATCGAAAGGTCGCCTTAACCCTGTTCGCGCGAACATGGCTCGCAGGCTCCCGGGGTCCAGTCCATGTCGTCCATGAGTGATCGGCCGATCCTCATCAAGAAGGTCAAAAAGGTGGTCGGCGGCGGCCACCACGGCGGCGCGTGGAAGGTCGCCTATGCGGACTTCGTCACCGCCATGATGGCCTTCTTCCTGCTTATGTGGCTGATCAACACCACAGACCCGGAACAGAAGCGCGGCATCGCCGAGTACTTCGCGCCTGCCAGCGTGAGCCAGACCACGTCGGGCTCGGGTGGCATCCTGGGCGGGACCGCGCTCGGTGAGGACGGAGCCAAGAGCGCAGGCTCAATGTCTGTACTCGAGCAGCAGGCTCCCGAGGCACCCCAGGATGCACCGGAAGAAGCGGGCACCAGCCCGAATCTCGCCGCAGCGTCGGAAGAGGAGTTGCGGCAGGAGATCGCTGCTCGCGAGGCCGCTGAGTTCGCTTCAGCCGCAGAATCACTGCGTCAGGCCATGCAGCGTATGCCCGAACTGGCCGAACTTTCGCGGCAGCTGATTGTGGATCAGACGCCCGAGGGGCTGCGAATCCAGCTGGTTGACCAGGAAGGCCGGTCAATGTTCGACCAGAACTCTGCGCGTCCCAACGCCCGGGCCCAGGTTCTCCTGCGCGCCATCTCCACTGTCATCAACCGTCTGCCCAACCGCATCTCGATCACAGGCCACACCTCGGCCGTGCCGGGCTCCGGCCGCGCGTCCAGTCCGGGCGACTGGCCGCTTTCGGCCCAGCGCGCGGATGCCTCGCGCCAGATTTTGCAGGGAGCCGGCGTTGACCCTGACCGGGTCTACTCGGTCGCGGGCAAGGCAGGCTCAGACCCTCTGTACCCGGACGACCCTTCGCTCGCGGGGAATCGCCGGATCGCGATCGTCCTGCTGCGTGAGGCACCGGTCCTCCCGACGGACACAAGCCTGTGACGATCATGCGCCGCGCGAACGGTCTTGCGGCGCAGCCCGGATTAACGCCAAATCTTCTCATGGGGACGTGGCGGCCACACTGGCGACGAGATCGGATGCGGACGTTCTGACGTGACGCAGCATGTACCGACACGCCAGCTCCGCTTCTTCATGACGGCAGTCGCGCCCTGCCCGTATCTGCCTGGGATGACCGAACGGAAGGTGTTCGCCAACCTCCCGTTCTCGAACGGGGCTCACGTCAACGACGAACTGACCCACGCAGGCTTTAGGCGAAGCCAGAACATCGCGTATCGACCCGCCTGCGAAGGCTGCGATGCCTGCGTCTCGGTACGGCTCCCGGCTGACGAAGTCCGCTTGTCCCGCACGCAGTCCCGGATAATGGCGCGCAACGCGGACCTGTCTCGCGATCTTGTCGAGGCCGAAGCGACACAGGAGCAATTCGCTCTGCTCAAACGCTATCTGTCTAGACGCCATCCTGGTGGCGGAATGACCGACATGACCTGGTTGGACTACATCGCCATGGTCGAGGACACCGCGGTGCGGACCCATCTGATAGAGTATCGCCTGCCTTCCCAGGATGGTGGACCCGGCGATCTGGTCGCGGTGACCCTTACAGATATGCTCTCTGACGGTCTGTCGATGGTCTATTCCTTCTTCGACCCTGATCTGGACCGGCGATCGCTTGGCGTCTTCGCTATCCTGGACCACGTGCGGCAGGCCCGCGCGGTCCGCCTGCCTTACGTCTACCTCGGCTACTGGGTCGAGGGCTCACCCAAGATGGACTACAAGGCCCAGTTCCGGCCGATGGAAGCGCTACGCCCTCTCGGATGGACCCGCCTAGACTGACCCCGACAACACCGTTGCGCAGAGCTTGGCGGCTCGCTGCTGCTATTTCAAAGGACCGGCACAGGCCAATCGCTGATCCAGGCTTTGGCGAACCCGCGGCCAGTCGACATCCGTGATGGCGAACATGACGGTGTCGCGAATCCGACCGGTGTGTGTGGTCTTGTGTCGACGAAGCACGCCCTCACGAACGGCTCCGAGCTTGGCGATCGCCGCCTGACTGCGGGCATTCACAGCGTCCGTAATGATCTCCACCCGAACCGCACCTGAGGCAAAGGCGTGCTCAAGCATCAGCCGCTTGCTCGCAGGGTTGACCGGGCCGCCGCGGACAGCCGGGTGAAAAAACGTGGAACCCAGTTCGACCCGCCTATGCTCGGGAACCTGATCGTGCAGGCTGCTGGTGCCGACAATGCGACCGTCTAAGCGTTGCCGGACGGCATAGGAAACGCCGCCGCCAGAGTGCATGTGTGCGATCCGGTTCGCCCACCACCGATCGAAAGAGGCTCCATAGGCTGTACTGACCATGATGGCCCATGCGTCGGGGTCGACGTCGATGGCGGCGCGGACTTCTTCAGGATCGACAGCATCGGCTGGCTCCAGCCGGACCCAGGCGTTCTCAAGCACCGCAGGTTCGATCCTCAAGCCGCGCCCTCCTCCCTGAGGAAGGCCAGCACCGTTTCGGGCCCCTCGGTCTTCGACACAAACGCTTGGCCGATCCCTCGTGCCAGGATCAGGGTCAGCCCCCCGCCTTCGGCCTTCTTGTCGCCGGCCATTCTGGCCAGCAGGCTGGACGCCGAGAACTGACCCGCCTCCGCCAGTCGGATGGGCAATCCCGACGCCGCGATCACTGTCTCGACACGCGTCGCGATTTCTGGAGCGCAGATTCCGTGACGAGCGGAGTAGCGGAAGGCCATGCAGCAGCCCAGAGCTACCGCTTCACCATGGGCGAGCGTCGCTTGATCGAAACCGAGCTCGGCCTCTATGGCATGACCAAAGGTGTGACCGAGGTTCAGTAGCGCGCGCTGCCCAGCTTCTTTCTCATCTGTCCCGACGATGGCCGATTTGATCTCCACGGACCGGACAACCGCCCGTGCAAGCGAAGTCGGGTCGCCACGGACCCCGGCTGCGCCCTCGCCCGCCAACCAGTCGAAGAAGACGGGATCGCAGATCAGGCCGTGCTTGAGGACCTCGGCCCACCCCGAGCGAAGCTGCCGTTCCGGCAATGTCGACAGGACGTCAATGTCGGCCAGCACCAGGCGAGGTTGATGAAAGGCCCCCACCAGGTTCTTGCCGCGCGGCGTGTCGATCGCCGTCTTGCCACCGACAGAGGAATCTACCTGGGCGAGCAGGGTGGTCGGGACCTGGATGAAGTCTATGCCCCGCATGTAGAGCGCGGCGGCCAGGCCCACGAGATCACCCACGACCCCGCCACCAAGCGCGACGATGGTGTCCTTTCGGTCAAGACCGGCCGCGAACAGGCGATCCATCAATCGTTCCAGTTCGGAGAAGGACTTGGACGCCTCGCCCGGAGGAACGGTAATGACTTCGCTGCGAATGCCAGCTGATCCCAGCGATGCCTGAAGCGCGGAGCCATGGAGGGCCGCTACCGTCTCATCGCTCACAATCACGGTTCGGCCGCGCGTGAAGGGCCCGATCTTCTGGCCTGCGTCGGCCAGCAGCCCGCGAGCGACGATCACGTCGTAGGGTTGAAACGCCCCACCTCCGACTGAAACGATCGTCATGCCTTCGCCTCGCTGCTCCAATGCGCGATCAATGCAGTCAGGATAACCTCGACGGCTTGAGCATGGGCCCCCGAACCGACATCGACCGCGACGTCGGCTACCTCCGCGTAGATCGGGTAGCGGACCTCCGCCATCGCGCTGAGTGCCTGGAGCGGATCCCTTCCCCGCAGAAGGGGTCGCGTGTCCCGTCTCTGCACTCTCGCGGCGATGACTGGCAGTTCGGCCCTCAGCCATACAGTTGTCGCGCGCTCTTTCATGAGTGACCGCGTCCCCGGATCAAGCACGGCTCCACCGCCCGACGCGAGAACGATTGGAGGTCCCTCAAGCAGACGCCGCATGACGCGCGCCTCGCCAGCCCGAAACTCGGCTTCTCCCAATTGTCCGAAGATGTCCGAGACGGTCATTCTGGCCGCCGCCTCGATGGCTTCATCACCGTCCACGAAAGGCAAATCCACGCGCTGCGCGAGGCGCCGCCCTACGGTTGATTTGCCGACCCCCATCAGCCCGACGAGCGCTATGGTGCGGTCGGGCCGGGGAATCACTGGCGCAGGTGGGCGCACGACCTGACCGCTCACAGGCGCACTCGAAGAGGAAGAAAAGCAGGCGACATGTCGGCTTCAGTCTGTACACCAAGCGTCGCTTCAGGCCAGCGTTCGACATGACCACGCCCCAGATCGAGGCGTTCCTCGAAATGATGGCCGTCGAGCGCGATGCCTCGCCACATACGATCGCGGCCTATGCCCGCGACCTCGCGGATGCCGAGGCGGGACTGGGCGCAGGCGGCCTCATGTGCGCCGATGAGGCGGGGCTTGAGCGCTGGTATGCCAGCCTTTCGAGTCGTGGCCTCTCTGCCGCGACCGCGGCTCGCCGCCGCTCGGCGGTGAGACAATTCTACCGCTTCTGCCTAGGCGAGGGCTGGCGCGGCGACGACCCTTCACGACGGCTCGATGCGCCCAAGCAGGGACGCACCCTGCCGAAGACGCTCTCGACCGAAGAGGTTTCCCGTCTTCTGACGGCCTGCGCTCGGCGGGATGGCGCATCGGGACTGCGCCTCGTCGCACTGGTTGAGCTCGCCTACGCCTCGGGCCTGAGGGTCTCAGAGCTCCTCGCTCTTCGCCTGGAGGCGGTCCAGCGCGATCCTTCGTTCCTGATCCTGCGCGGCAAGGGCGGAAAGGAGCGGCTGGCCCCCCTCAACGAGTCTGCACGAGGCGCGGTAAAGGCATGGCTCGTCGCCCGCAATGCCGCCCGTCCAGAGTCAGCGCCAGACAGTCCCTGGCTGTTCCCCTCCACAGCATCGTCGGGTCACCTGACGCCCCGTCGCTTTGCACAGATGCTGGACAGAGCCGCCATTGACGCAGGCATCGACCCGGCTCGGGTCAGTCCGCACGTGCTACGTCACGCCTTCGCGACACATTTGCTGGAGGGGGGGGCGGATTTGCGCGTCGTGCAAACTTTTCTGGGGCATGCCGATATCGCCACCACCCAGATCTATACTCACGTCGCAACCGATCGCCTCAACCAGATCGTTGCCAATCATCACCCGCTCGCAAGGGACGAGTGAGCGCGCTTGCCCCCTGCGCGAGGCACGACTAGGTTCCGCCGCCTTGTGACCGGGCCGTTTAGCCCGCCCTTCCGGACGCCTCATGGCCGCGCACTATCTCGATTTTGAAAAGCCCATCGCCGATCTGGAGGCCAAGATCGAGGAACTGAGTCTGCTCTCGGCCACCTCGGGATCCTTCGAAGCGGAGATCGATGGCCTGCGAAAAAAGGCGGAACAGCTTCGACGGAAGACCTACGCCGAGCTCGATCCCTGGAAGAAGACCCAGGTCGCCCGTCATCCACAGCGCCCCCATTTCGTCGACTATCTCGCGGGACTGTTCACCGATTTCACCGAACTCCGGGGCGATCGCCAGTTCGGCGACGATCAGGCCATTCTTGGCGGCCTTGCGAGATTCCGGGGGCAGGCCGTGGTCGTCATGGGCCACGAGAAGGGCCACGACACCGCCACCCGCCTGACCCACAACTTTGGCATGGCCCGGCCCGAAGGCTACCGTAAAGCTGTACGCCTGATGGACATGGCGGACCGGTTCGGCCTGCCCGTGCTTACCTTCGTCGATACGGCCGGTGCCTATCCAGGTCTTGGCGCTGAAGAGAGAGGGCAAGCCGAAGCCATTGCCCGTTCCACGGAGCGGGGGCTGGTGCTTGGAACCCCGATGATTGCGACAGTGACAGGTGAAGGCGGATCGGGTGGGGCGATCGCCCTGGCCGCCGCGAACCGGGTCCTGATGCTGGAGCACTCGATCTACTCCGTGATCTCGCCGGAAGGGGCAGCAGGGATCCTGTGGCGCGATGGCGCGCGGGCCAAGGATGCGGCCATGGCCATGAAGATCACAGGCCCAGACCTGATGGAGATGAAGATCGTCGACCGGGTTGTCCCTGAACCCGTGGGGGGCGCGCATGCGAACCGAGAAGCGGCGATCAGGTCGGTTGGCGACGCCGTCTGGGAGGAACTGCAGATGTTGTTGCCTCTTTCGCCGGCAGAACTGCGTGCCCAGCGTTCCGCCCGCTTCTACGCCATCGGCCGCTCCCAATGAACGCGTCACGGCCAGACCTGATGTAACCGAGCGTGGTCACGCGGCGTCTCTCATCGGGGGATGCACGCGTGCTGGACGAGCCTGAACCAAGGGTATCCAAACGGAGTTGGGGACGAGCGCGCGCCGCTCATCCATCCTACACGGACTTTTACCGTCGATCCGACTATGCGCGGTTTGAACATGAGGCACGATCAGCCGGATCCCTGGGCGTGCAACTCCTTCATGTTCGGCAAGACGGGCACGCACTGACCGATAGAGCGACGCCGGATCTCCTGATCGGTATCCGACGTCGGATTGGACCCCAGCCCGCGCGATACACGCTCGGCGACGGCTGGATCGATATCCCGACTGATCGACCCCATACGGTGGCGGCGCCGCCGCTCACTGACGTCGAGTACCGCATTGATGGCGAGAGCGAGCTGATAATTCTGGCGGCTCCAGCCCTGCGACTGGCCGCTGCGATCGAGAGCCCGACGCTGGTGGAGCGACTGGCACCCGTCTATGAGCGACCGTTTCACGATCCGATGTTCGCTCTACTCGCCTCTCGGGCATGGACGGAAGCCGGACGGGCGGACGGCCTGTTCGTCGACAGCGTGGCAATCGCCTTGCTGTCGGCCATGCTCTCAGCTGCCCGGTCATATGGCCGCGATACGGTGCCCATGCATCCGACAACGGATCTACGGTTCACCCGGGTGATCGACTTCATTGAGGCCCACCTGCATCAAGAGATCACGCTGACTGACTTGGCGAATGTCGCCTGCCTTTCGCCGTTTCACTTCACCAGAGCCTTTCGAAACCGCCATGGGATCAGCCCAGTGCGGTTCGTTCAGCAGCGCCGGATCGAACGTGCGACCCGGCTCCTGCTTCAACCCGGCACGACCATTGCCGGCGTCGGGCAAGCCTGTGGCTTTGCAGATCAGGCTCACTTCACGACCGTTTTCCGTCGCGTGACGGGCAGCACGCCCGGTGTGTGGCGGGCAGAGCGAAGAGCCTAAAAAAGCGGCCCGCTCTCCCGTGCGGGGAGGGAGGCGGGCCGCTCGGAGCGTCAACCCCGATGGGGGAGAACAGGCTGACGCTCAGTTGACGCGATAAACAACTGGGCAGTTGATCAGGAAACCGACCGCGCGAACCGGGCCACCATCGAGTGAGGTGATCCAGCCCTTGGCCGCCGTGTCCTCGATGTGGATCGCGTCAGTCAGCCGTGTCCTATAGCCAAGGCGGATTGCCTCATCCGTCCAGCGGACAGGAAACAGGCGCCACATGGGGCTGTAGTCGAGGTTGATGGTCGGCACCCCGCCGAGGACATTCAGCGGACCACGACCATCGGATAGAGCGCTGTTGACGCCCTGACGGAACGGGTGGTCCAGGCCGGTAGGACCGTTGGCGAAGGCATAGATGCGCTCTGCGGACTCGCCCGGTGCCGCGTCTTCAAGAGCGAACGGCAAGTCGTTCAAGGCCGGAGCATGGATCGCGCCTTCCAGCGTCGCGATCAACGGATCGTTGGCATCAGTCGACAGGTAGAAGATCGGTCGACCGAAGGTATATCCCAGGGTCAGGCGTATAACGACCGTGTTGGTGCGCGGGCAGATGCTGACCACTTTGTCGTGGACCAGATTGTAGTCGACGTTGCCGTCGCACATGGCGTTCAGGCGCTCTTCGCTGACGTCGAACGCAACCATCGGCATGTTGAAGACGGCGCTTTTGGCGTTATCCAGCTGCACGAAGGGCGAGTAGTAGGCGTCCCCGACCGCTCCCGGCTGAGCCGCGCTCGGCGGAAAGAAGTTGGGTGCCTGACCTGGCGTGACCCCATGATCCGGTGAAAAATCGACGCTCCCGGCCTGGAACAGAAAGCTTCCGTCATTGCGGAAGGCCCCGCGCCGCGCGCCGTTTCCGGTGATTCCGTAAGCCATCTTGGCGGAGTAGTTGACGCCGTGCAGAGCCGCGAGGTTCTCATCCGATACATCTGTCATGATGGACCAGACGGTCTCCCCTGAAGCCAGGCTTCCCCGGAACAGGGGCATGGTCACCGTGCCCGCCTGAAGATCGACTCTCGCCGAACGCAGCAGATGGACGGGCCCAAGGAAGGATGGGTTCACCTCTGACGGGGACGGCTGGGCGACAACAATCAGGTGGTCGGGGCGGATGGAATCTGGCGCTGGGCGGGCTTCGTGGAAGGGAGCCGCTTCCTCGCCCCGGTTGACGACCTGAGCCGTAGCTATTGATGTAGCCAGTCCGGCAGCGATGATGGTCAGGATGGCGATGGCCGCTCTCGACGCCCTTCGCGGTTCGCGAGATGTGTGCATGGTGATGGGTTCCCCTGTCGGCCGCATGCGCGAGCCGTTGCAAAGCGACGACAGTGATTGTCGACACCCGAAGGAGAGGCGTTTCCATCCCCGGCGTCTTTCAGCCGCTTGCTTGAGCTTTTTCTGGGATTGCCGATTGGTCGACCAGCAGCTCAGACCGTTGCGTGACCCGGTATGCTTGAGCCGGCATCCAGTGTCCGGGCCCCTCTGGTCTGCTTGCGCCACAAGGCCGCGTACTCACCACCAACCCGGGCCACCAGTTCAGGGTGGGTGCCGCGTTCAACGATGCGCCCGCCCTTTAGGACCAGTATCTGATCTGCATCGGCGATGGTCGAAAGGCGGTGTGCGACCACCAGAGTCGTTCGCCCGGCGCTCGCCTTTCTGAGGGTCTTCTGGATGGCTGCCTCCGTCCTGCTGTCGAGCGCGCTGGTAGCCTCGTCCAGGATCAGGATGCAGGGATCTGCCAGCAAGGCCCGCGCGATGCCAACTCTCTGACGTTCGCCACCGGAGAGTTTCAGGCCACGTTCGCCAACCTTGGTCGCCATCCCGTCCGGCAGGGCGCGAATGAAGTCGGCCAGTTCGGCAGCCTCGGCCGCTGCCCAGACAGAGGCTTCGTCTGCATCGGGACGGGCGAAGGCGATGTTGACGCGAATGGAGTCGTTAAACAGGGCGACGTCCTGCGGAACCAACGCCACCGCTTGGCGCAGAGAGGCCTGAGTGACATCGCGGGCATCAATCCCTGCGATGAGCACACGTCCCTCCTGGGGGTCGAGCAGCCGCAGAGCCAGCTTCACAATCGTCGACTTGCCCGAGCCCGAGGGGCCAACAAGAGCCGTGGTGGTGCCGGGATCCACCCCAAAGGTTACCCCTTCCAGGCCGCTGGAGCGGGCATCGTGGCGGTAGGACACGCCTTCGAACGCCAAGGACGCGCCGTCTGCATCTGGTGAACGCGGCAGTGCCGGCGCATTGGGTGCATCAGCGACCAAGGGCTGCTGACGCGTCACTTTCAGCATTTCCTCCATGTCGATGAACGACTGGCGGATCTCCCGATAGGCAAATCCCAGAATGTTCAGAGGCGCATAAAGGGAGATGAGGATCAGAACCGCTGCTGTCACATCGCCGGGCCCCATGCGACCGGCGGCGGCTTCGTAGCCGGCCATCACCGCCATAACACCAAGGCCAAGGTTCATGATCAGGGCTTGAACCGCGTTCAGCAGCGCCAGCGAGCTGTTGGCTTTCAGCGCGGCCTGCCCGTAGACCCCGAGAGCGCGGTCATAACTGTCAGCTGCACGGGCTTCAGCACCGAAGGACTTGACGGTTTCGTAGTTCAACAGCGCGTCGACGGCCTGACCCGCAGCTTCGGTATCGGCAGTGTTCATCGTGCGCCGATGTTCGATCCGCCAGTTCGAGATCGCGAAGGTGAAGACCGAGTAGACGACCACAACCACGACCGCGACAGCGGCAAAGCGCCAGTCGTAGGCACCACCCAAAACGCCTGCGGCCAGCACCAGCTCAAGACCCGTCGGCACCAGATTGAAGGCGAGGATGCGAAGCAGGAAATCGACCGCACGCGACCCTCGGTCCACTGTGCGCGAGAGCGCACCGGATCGCTTGGTCTGATGGAAATCCAGTGACAGATTCAGAGCGTGAGCAAAGGTCTCGGCCGCAGCGCGCCTCTGAGCAGCCTGACGGACAGGAGCAAAAACAACATCCGACAACTGAGGTGCCGCCGTCGACAGAAACCGGACCACGGCCCAGCCGACGGCGAAGGCAGCAAAGCCAAGTCCGACTGCGACACCGGTCGGTTGATCCGCAGCGAGATGATTGACTGCCGCCCCGAGCACCAAGGGGGCCAGGACGCCCAGCGCCTTGCCGGCGATCGTGAGAAGCACGGCAAGCGCCAGTCGCAGCCTGAGCTGGGGAGCCTGTGACCGACCGACAAGCCGAACAAGATCAAGCAGAGCAGGAAGCGTCTTCGGGTCGCTGGCGGAGACGTCATTGGCGTTAGCCGCCTGAGCCTTCGCCTCCATTGATCCCCCTCGCCTGCCCGCCCGTTCGCCTCTCGCCATGGGCTGGATATGGCAAGCCTCGGGCTCCGGCGAAAGGCGCTAGTTCAGAGCGATGATGGCCGCGAGCAACTCATCTACGGCTGACTCGGTCGTCGCCCAGGAGCAGACGAAGCGCACCGATCCATCATCAAACCGATAGCAGGCCCAACCGGCGGCGTTCAGCGCCTGATGAGCCTTGGCCGACATTCGCACAAAGACGGCGTTGGCCTCGACGGGATGAGCCAGCGCGAAGGGGCTCCGGCTTGCGATGCCTTCGGCCAGACGCCGGGCCATCAGGTTGGCGTTCGCCGCACCGCTTTCCCATTCGCCACTCTCAAGCATCCCGAGCAGAGGCGCTGCAAGATAACGCGCCTTGGAAGCCTGCTGACCGGACTGCTTCAGGCGGTTGTCGATGCGACGAGCCAAAGACCGGTCAAACATGACGAGCGCCTCGGTGCACAAACCGCCCGCCTTGGCCCCGCCGAACACCAGGACATCCACGCCTAAACGCGCAATCTGCCGGAGGTCGAAGCCAGCAGCCACCGCGTTGGCCAACCGTGCGCCGTCTAGATGCACGCCATATCCGTGAGCCTTCACCGGTTCGATCAGCTGCCGGAGCTCCTCTTCGGTATAGACCGTACCGTACTCGGTCGACTGGGTCAGGCTGAGCGCGGCGGGTGGCTGTCGATGACCGACCTCGACGTCCTCAAGCGCCGCAAGAAGCGCTTTGGTGTCGATCTTGCCCGAAAAGCCCGGCAGGCCGATCAACCCCACGCCTTGACCGAAAAAGCCAGGTGCACCGGTCTCGTCGGTGCAGACATGCGCGGCGTGGTGGGCCAGCACCGCCTCGTGAGGCCATGCCAGCATGGACAGGGCGATCGCATTGGCCGCCGTCCCGGAGAAGACGAAGCGGATCTCGGCGTCCGCATCAAGGCGCTGACGGATCTGGTCGGCTGCGCGTGCCGTGATTTCGTCGGCACCGTATGCACGGGCATACCCTGCGTTGGCGTCAATCAAGCTCCGAAGCGCGGCCGGAGCCAATCCTGCCGTATTGTCCGAACCGAAGTCGTAGCGCATGTCGGTTCAGGCCTCGTTGGGGTCATCACGTCGGGTTTCGAAGCTCGCGCTGCGCGGATTCGAGCGCCGACGCAAACTCTTGGCCCGGCTGACGGACCCTGGCTGTGCAGCGTCCGCGGGCACAGCTAGAGGTATCGGCGCAGAGTTCACGATCTCGACACCGGCCTCCTCAAGGCCCTCCTTGGCCGCCTGCATGACGTCAGCCCGGGTTTGCCAATAGTCTTCGGACTTCGTCCATGCCGCCAGGGTGAGTTCGACCGAACCGGGGAGCAGGTTGGTCACCCCCGCCCAAGGCGCAGGATCTGTCAGCACCTGCTCTTGAGCTGTCGCCGCCTCCAAGAGTGACGTCTTGGCCGCATGCAGGTTGGAACGGTGGCAGACGCCAATCTTGAGTTCCATCCTGCGCGTCTTCTGGCCGGATAAATTCAGGATGAAATCCCCGAAGACCTTGCCGTTGGGCGCGACGATCTTGGTGTTGTTTGCGTCCGAGAGCTGGGTGAAGAACAGGTCCAGTCGCTGCACTTTACCGACATGGCCACCAATATTGACCAGATCGCCAACGCGATAGGGCCTGAGAATGAGGAGCATCACGCCGGCCGCTACGTTCGAAAGCGTTCCCTGAAGCGCGAGTCCCACGGCCAGCGAGGCTGCGCCGAGGACAGCGATGATCGAAGTCGTCTGGACGCCTAATCGTTGGAGCACGGCGATAAGGCCGATCAGCAACACGACGACCCGAACGACCTGGACGGCAAAACTGAGAACCGTCGGATCGTGGCGGAAGCCACGGATGCGGCTAAGCCCTCGTCTCGTCGCGGTGGCCGCCCAGCGTGAGGCAAAGACTGTCGCGACCAGGATTACCAACGCGATCGCGAGGTTCACGGCAAGATCACCAGCAGCCTCGGTCAGCCGGGCAACCATGGCCGCATCAAGGGTGAGCGCCTGATCGCCTGACGCCACGAGCGCGTTGAGAAGAGTATCGGTAGAGACCATGGCGGCGATCTAGCGCCGGGGACGGCGAATGGAAGCTCTCCAGCCGAAAAAGCTCGCCTTCAGGGCGCTTTCGCAATGCGCCCGCCGCCGCTCTCGAGCGCTTCTAGCAACATCATGATCTCATCAAGCGTGGCTGCTTCCCTCGCTGGCTTGTCCCAGCGAATGCGACTGATCCTCGGGAACCGCATAGCGATCCCGGACTTGTGTCGCGATGATCGGTTGAGCCCTTCAAACGCGATTTCCAGCACCAGCCCGAAATCACGTTCTGCTCGCACCGACCGCACCGGGCCGAACCGGTCAACCGTATGGTCGCGCACAAACTTATCCAGTTGCTTTAGTTCATCATCGGTGAAGCCGAAGTAGGCCTTGCCGACCGGTGCAAGGCCCCCCTCCCCCGTCCAGACGCCAAAGGTGTAGTCCGAGTAGAAGCTGGAGCGCCTCCCGTGACCGCGCTGGGCGTACATCAGGACGGCATCGAGCGTGTGTGGATCGCGCTTCCACTTGAACCAAGGCCCCTTGGGTCGCCCGGCGACGTAGGGGCTGTCCCATCTTTTCAGCATGAGACCTTCCGCTGCCGCTCCGATCGGCGGATCAGCGCGCAGACGCGCCAGTTCCGACCAGCCAGAAAACGGCACGAGTGGCGAAAGATGCAGTCGCTCGCCCCCGTTAAAGGCCACCATAGCCTCGAGGCGTGCACGACGGTCGCGCAGCGATAGCGACCGGAGATCCTGGCCATCCATCGCGAGGATGTCGTAAGCGACGATAGCTGCGGGGAAGTTCACCATCGTCTTGGCGTCCACGCTCTTTCGGTTCAAGCGCTGTTGCAGGTCACTGAACGACGTGATCTGGCCGTCGCGAACGACCACCAACTCTCCATCAATCGCGCCGTCATAGGCGAGTGTCTCGACGACGTCACCGAAAGCGCTCGCGATCTCATCACCCGTGCGAGTGTACAGCCGAGTCAATCCGCCTTCCCGTACGGCCTGGACCCGAATGCCATCCCACTTCCATTCAGCCGCGTAGTCGCTGGCGATCAGATGATGGAAATCGACCGCCTCATCGATCGCGACAGCCAGCATGACGGGGCGGAACCGCCCGGGCGCATCCGAGTTCGGCCGCGGTGCCCGGCCTTCAAGCCATGCAAAGAGGTCCGAGTAGGGAGGTGAAACGGCGTGCCAAAGTTCCTCGATCTCGGAGACATCGACAGGCTCCAGGCCGGGGCTTGGCTCCTTGTCCAGCGTTCCTGACACCTTAGTCGCTGCGCATGACCGGACCATTGCGGCCGCAGTCTTGGCCAGCCGCGCCGACAACCCGATCCGGAGCCCGCCCGTCACCAGCTTCAGCAGGGCCCAACGCCCCTTGGGGTGAAGAGCATCCAGCCAGCGCTCTATCAGACCCTGAACTTCGCCTCTCTTGGCGGTGCGGAGGGCCTCAACAACTTCGCTCAGTGCCGGCTCGCGGTTCGCGCGATGGTCCTTGTCCGCAGGCCAGATGAGGGAAGCGGTTTCGGCAAGGTCGCCGACATAGTCGTACGACCATCCGAACAAGATCGGGTCAACGCGGCTCTCGACGACTTTCCGGATAAGCGCCGGCTTCGCGGCGTTAAAGGTAAGGTCGCCTGTCAGGGCGGCCAAGGCCCAGCCGCGATCAGGGTCAGGCGTCGCGAGCAGATAGTCGCGCAACAACACAAGCTTTGCGTTTCTGGAACCCGTCAGGGCCAGCCGGTCCAGGAGGTCAGCAAAAGCGCGCATGCTGCCGACATCTAGGTAGAGATCGAGGCGAACGCGAAACTATGCCGTCCGATTTGCTGCACCGTCGGAACTTTTCGGTGCGGTTCTTTACGACGGAGGGGCGATCCGCGAGGGGGCTGGTCAGACTCAGGCAGCGCTTCGCTGCTCGTTGTCATCACACAGTCGGCGAACCGCCACTCGGCCGGACCCGACGGTATGGATCACCCGGGCAAGCGCCGCGAAGTCGATAGGCTTGTTCAGATAGGCATCGGCACCCGCTTCAAGCCCGGCCTCATGATCCTCGTGGCGCGCTGAAGCGGACAATACGGCGATCGGGGTTTCCTGGTTCGCCCCGGCCTTGCGAATAAGCCGGGTCGCCGTCAGGCCGTCCATCACCGGCATGTTCACGTCCATGATGACAAGGTCGAAACGCTGATTTGCGGCCAGGTCGACGGCGATCTGACCGTTCTCGGCAGCCGTTGTGGAATGCCCGGCGGAAGCCAACCATGCTTCGAGGATCATGCGGTTCACCGGGTGATCCTCGACCACCAGCACAGACAAGGCCAGGCTGTCTTCGGTCGTCACATCGAGTGAATCCTGAGACGTAGCTGGTTGCCACTGGACCACTTCAGCCTCGACGGACAGGACAAAGGTCGAGCCTTTACCAACCGTGGAAACGACGGTGATGTCGCCGCCCATGATATTGGCCATTCGTCTGGCAATGGTCAGCCCCAGACCCGTCCCTCCGAACTTGCGCGTGGAAGAGACATCGGCCTGGGTGAATGGCTGGAACAGCCGCTCCAAGTCGTCGGGTGCAATGCCCGCTCCGCTATCGGTCACGGCGAACTCGAAAGCGCAGCGCCGCTCGCTGATGCGCCGGGTACGCACAACGTACTCGACTGTTCCCCGCTCGGTGAATTTGACGGCGTTCGACAGCAGGTTCTGAATCACCTGGCAGACACGCAGCGGATCACCGCGGACCACGGCCGGCGGGTCGCCCTCAAACGTGGAACGGAACTCAAGACCCTTGGCCTCCGCCTGGGCCACGAAGGGCCCGGTGACGCGGCGGTGGAGGTCTTGCAGATCGATATCGATCACCTCGAACGTCATCTTGCCAGCCTCGATCTTGGTCATGTCGAGGATGTCATTCAACAGGCTCAGCAGATTGTCGCCCGAGTTCCGGATGATCGACAGATACTCGCGCTGGGTCGCTTCAAGCCGGGTTGCGCTCAGCAACTGGGCGGCACCCAGAACGCCGTTCATCGGCGTACGAAGCTCGTGCGAAATCACGCCGAGGAAGCTCGACTTCGCCTGATTGGCGGCGTCGGCCTTGTCCCGCGCGGCTTGAAGCTCCTCGATCAGGTGGGCCTGATGCTCCTGAAAGGCCTTGATGCGCTCTTCACGCAACATGGTCATCGTCACGAGAACGAAAAGACCCGCCGCAGTGAACGGCATGATCGCGAGGAAGGGCCAGAAGTTCGGTGTGCCCCAGGCGCTGCTCAGGATGATGGCCGCCACCACGGAGTACGGCGACGAGATCACGATTGCCTGCTTGGGCGAGCTGCGGAGCTGGGAAAAAACCAGCACATAGCCACCGATTAGCAAGGCCACCGCCAAGGCATGGCCAAAGGTGTGACCCGAGAACCATGCCAGCAAGGGGGCCGAGGCCCAGGCCGCGGTGGTCACGGTCGCGATCGCCGGGAACACGAGGCCCCATCCCGCAGCGACCTTGTGCGCCATGCGACGCTCGAATGCACCACGGACGGCACCGGCGACGACTGTCACGCAGAACCAGATGGACGCTTCCAGCCACCCGACCGTTGCGAAAAGCCCCAACGCCCAGCTGGCGATAATCAGGTAGCGCAGATACTGGGTTTGCAGAATCGCCGTCAGGGCCTGAGCGGCTTCGCCCCCTGCGCCTTGCGCGGCGCCGACGCTTTTGCCGATGTCCTCAGACCCGACCATCCCTACCCCATCGTGCAAACAGTCCCGGCCACGACGCTAGGGCGAACGTTCTAAGACAGGGTGAACGGCGATTTCATCAGTCCACGGCCTCTGAAGGCGTCATGGCGCGGATGGACAGGGCGTGAACCGGACCGGCCAATTCCTCGGCGAGGAGGGCGTTGATGGCCCGCTGGCGAGTGACGCGATTCTGACCTTCGAAGGCAGGGGAGACGACCGTGAGGTTGAAGTGGCTCTCGCCGCCAGGTCTGGCATCGATGCCGCCCTCGTGGTGGTGACCGGCGTGGCGCGCGCTGTCGTCCTCGATCTCGAGCCGCGTTGGAGCGAGCGCCGTTGTCAGCTTCGTGCGGATAATCGTCGCGATAGGGCCTTCGGCCATGCGCTGTTCCTTGATGGTGACCAAATCGACCCTACACTGGGGTCGATGCCTGCCTCGTTCCAGTACAAACCCCGCTTCAAGGATATGCGGGTCAAGCCGCCGCGCCCCGAGGAGGAGGAAGCGGAGGCTGACGTCCTGCGTCTGAAGCCGGGCGAGAAGCCCTGCCAATGGCCCGACTGCACCCGCGCCGCGACCGCCAAGGCACCCAAGTCGCGCGAGCGGCTGAACGAGTTCTACGACTTCTGTCAGGGCCACGCGGCCGAGTACAACAAGGGCTGGAACTTCTACGCCGGCATGACCGAGGGCCAGATTCGCGCCGCCCAGGAGCGCGAGGCCATGACCGGTGGTCGTCCGACCTGGGAGATGAAGGCCGGAAAGTTCTCACGAGAAGCCGCCGCCTTCGCCGCCAAGATGGGCACGGCCAACACCGGAGGGACCGGCGGCTGGCATGACAGCTTCGGCCTGTTTGGCCGTCGTGTCCGAGAACAGGCTGCAGCGGAAGAAGAAGGACTGCGGCTGGGCAAGCTGGAACGGCAGGCGCTGGCGGACCTCGATCTGGACGCCCGCACCGACAAGGCGGCGGTCAAGGCTCGCTATCACGAGCTGCTGAAGCGATTCCACCCGGACCTGAACCAGGGCGACCGGGGCGCGGAGGCGAAGCTCCAGCGCGTGATCAAGGCCTATAAGACGCTGAAGAAGGCGGGAATGGCGAACTGACGTCTCCTCCCCGTCGGCCGCTTGGCCGGTGGGGAGGAGGCTCGGAGCGTGGCGGAGAGACGGAGGGGTTCTTGCCGCCGTCACAACCCCTCCGTCTGCTCGCAAGAGCTCGCATCCACCTCCCCATCGCTGGCGCGACAGGCAAGAGACACTAGATAGTGCCCTTCCCCTCACAGGAGCCCACCATGGACGTTCTCTACAAGGCCCACGCCACCGCTTCCGGCGGCGGCCGCTCGGGCCGTTCGCACACCGACGACGGCAAGATCGACGTCGCCCTGTCCGTCCCCAAGGCCATGGGTGGCGACGACGGTCCGGGCACCAATCCAGAGCAGCTGTTCGCCGTCGGCTACGCCGCCTGCTACCTCGGCGCGCTGCGACTGGTCAGCCAGCAAGCTGGCACGCCTGTCGGACCGGACACCAAGGTGCATTCCGGCATCGGCTTCGGCAAGAACGACCGGGGCGAAGGCTATAACATCTCCGTCGATCTGAAGGTCACCGACCATGGCCTGGATCGGGCCACCATCGACGCCCTGATCGCCAGAGCCCATCAGGTCTGCCCCTACTCGAACGCCACACGCGGCAACGTCGACGTCGACCTGTCGGCGGAATAACCGCACCCGAAGTGGCCGCGCGCGTGTTGAGCCGCGCGCGCGGCGCCTCTAGAGGAGCGGCATGGCTCCCTCTCCGCTCGACGCTTCGCCCGATCCGCTCCTGACGTTCGAACCCCACCGCAAGGTCTCGGTGCGCGAGGTCTTCGGCGTCGATTCCGACATGACCGTGCCCTGCTTCGATCCGGGCGACAGCCATGTGCCCGAGGTCGATCCGGCCTATCGCTTCGATCCTCAGACGACGCTGGCCATCTGCGCCGGTTTCGCCCACGACCGCCGGGTGATGGTCCAGGGCTATCACGGCACCGGCAAGTCGACGCACATCGAGCAGGTCGCCGCCCGCCTGAACTGGCCGCTGGTGCGGGTGAACCTCGATAGCCACGTCAGCCGCATCGATCTGGTCGGCAAGGACGCCATCGTCCTGAAGGACGGCAAGCAGGTCACCGAGTTCCGCGAGGGCATGCTGCCCTGGGCCATCCAGCGGCCCATCGCCCTCGTCTTCGACGAATACGACGCTGGCCGCCCGGACGTCATGTTCGTCATCCAGCGCGTGCTGGAGGCGCAGGGCCGTCTGACCCTGCTGGACCAGAACCGCGTCATCCGGCCCAACAAGTGGTTCCGCCTGTTCGCCACGACCAACACCATCGGCCTGG
>JAIERG010000034.1 GCA_019747095.1 Caulobacteraceae bacterium
ACACAAACCATCACGGTCTCCGGGCGAAGGCCCGGCTGCTCCGCCCGCCCTCCCCACCCGTTCACAGCGGAAGAGCGTCTCGTCACGTCTCCTACCCATCTCCGATGGGGAGGTGGCACGCAGCGACGCGGAGTGACGGAGGGGCGAGGCGACGCCTCCGTCCAGGATCTCACTTCAAGCACCGACATCAGGAACTGCCAGCCCTCATCCCCGCCACCGCCTCGGCCCCCTCGTCTCGGCGTTGCGCGCGCCGAGCCACTCCCCCATCGCTTCGTGGCGGGGGAGAGACGCGGAAGCCTAGACGCCCCATCCCCGCAGCTGATAAGCACTCGCAACATGAGCACGGTCATTTCCCTGTCCGACGCACGCCTGGGTGACCGGGGTGTCATCACGGGGGTTCGCCCGGGCGGAGACGACGCGCACGCTGCTGAGCTGGAGCGGCGCCTGCTGGAGCTGGGCCTGGTCGAGGGGGCTCGCGTGGAGCTCATTCACAACGGCCTGTTCGGCGGCGACCCCATGGCGCTCAAGGTTGATGACATGCGCGTGGCGCTGCGCCGTCACGAGGCGGCGAACCTGACCGTCGAGCTTCTGCCTGAAGCCGCCGAATAGATGGACGTCGCTGTTCGGCCCCTGCGGGTCGCCCTGGTCGGCAATCCGAACTCGGGCAAGACTGCCCTGTTCAACGCCCTGACCGGGGCTCACCAGAAGGTCGCCAACTACGCCGGCGTTACCGTCGAACGGAAGGAGGGCCGGGTCCAGTCGACCTCGGGTCGCTCCATCACCGCGCTGGACCTGCCTGGAACCTACAGTCTTCGTGCGCGCAGCCCCGACGAGGAGGTCACCCGCGACGCCGTGCTGGGCCGTCTCCTGGGCGAAGCGGCACCGGACGTCATCGTCGCCGTCGCCGACGCGACCAACCTGCGGCTGGTGCTCCGACTGATCCTGGAGCTCAAGGCCGTCGGGCGGCCCATGGTGCTCGCGCTCAACATGTTCGACATCGCCGAGCGCCAGGGCCTGCGCATCGATCTCGAGCGACTGTCCGCCGCGCTGGGCGTCCCCATCGTCACCACCACCGCGACCCGCAAGCGCGGCATCCCCGACCTGATCAACGCCATCGAGGCCGCAGCGGACCCCGCCCGGGCCGAGCCCGTCGAGGGCGCCTGGTCGGCCCCAGACGCCGCCGCCATTCGTGAAGCCCACCGTCGCGCCGAGCAGATCATGCGCGACTGCGTGCGCCCGCCCGAGCGTCCCGACACGACAACCGGCCGCATCGACGCCGTCCTGCTCCACCCCGTCGGCGGCCTCGTCATCCTGCTGGCCCTGCTGTTCGTCATGTTCCAGGCCGTCTTCGCCTGGGCCACCCCGGGGATGGACGCCATCGAGGCGGGCTTCGTGCTGCTCGGTACCGGCGTAGCGGCGATCGTGCCCGACACCGGCACCGTCTGGCCGCTGGTCCAGAGCCTGATCGTCGATGGCGTGATCGCGGGCGTGGGCGGCGTTCTCGTCTTTCTGCCCCAGATCATCATCCTGTTCGCCTTCATCATCCTGCTGGAAGACCTCGGCTACATGGCGCGTGCCGCCTTCCTGATGGACCGCATCATGGGCGGCGCGGGCCTGCACGGTCGGGCCTTCATCCCCCTGCTGTCCAGCTTCGCCTGCGCCATCCCCGGCGTCATGGCCGCCCGCGTCATCGACGCCAAGCGGGACCGCCTGACCACCATCATGGTCGCGCCCTTGATGACCTGCTCGGCGCGCATCCCGGTCTACACCCTGATCATCGCCGCCTTCATTCCGCAGCAGACGGTCTGGGGTTTCGCCAGCCTTCAGGGGCTTGTCATGTTCGGCCTCTACGCCACCGGCATCGTATCGGCGCTGCTGGTCTCCTTCGTCATCCGCAAGGTCTTCTGGAGGGGCGCCGTCGAGCCCTTCATGATGGAGCTCCCCGCCTACAAGCTGCCGGATGCGCGGAACGTCCTCTTCAATCTCTGGCTTCGCGCCAAGGTCTTCATGGAGCGCGCGGCCCGCATCATCCTGCCGCTCATGATCCTAGTCTGGGCCGCCTCGACCTTCCCCTATCCGCCCGAGGGCGCGACCGGCCCCGCCATCGACTATTCCTTCGCCGGCATGATCGGCCATGCGCTGGAACCGATTTTCGCCCCCATCGGGTTCAACTGGCAGATGGTTGTCGCCCTGATCCCCGGCATGGCCGCTCGCGAGGTCGCCGTGGCCGCGCTCGGCTCCGTCTACGCCATCGCCGACGCGGAGGCCGCCGGCAGCCTCTTGGCCACCACCATCGCCGCCCAGTGGTCGCTGGCCACGGGTCTTGCCTTCCTCGCCTGGTACGTCTTCGCCCCCCAGTGCGTCGCGACGCTGGGCGTCGTGAAGCGTGAGCTGAACGGCTGGAAGTGGATGTGGGTCATGGTCGTCTACATGTTCGCCCTGGCCTACCTCGCGGCCTTCGTCACCTACCGCGTGGCGGTGGCGCTGGGGGGCGGCTAAGGATCGGGCGTGATCCTCGCGCTCGTCTTCGGCCTGCTCGGCCTGATCTTCGGCAGCTTCATCGCCGCCGTGACGGTCCGCATGCCGAAGGACGAGGACATCGTGCTCGCCCGCTCCCGCTGCATGAGCTGCGGCGAGCCGCTGAAGCCCTGGCATCTGGTCCCGGTCCTCAGCTGGCTGATCCAGCGCGGCAAGTGCGCCAGCTGCGGCGCCGCCGTCTCGCCACGCTACATCCTCATCGAATGCACCGCCGCCGCCATCGGCGTCTGGGCGGCGCTGGCCGGCGCCGGCGACCCCGTCTGGAGCATCGCCACCGCCGCGCTCGGCTGGCAGCTCCTCCTCATCGCCCTGATCGACGCCGAGAACTTCTGGCTGCCCGACGAACTGACCCTGCCCCTGATCGCGTCCGGCCTCATCGCCTCTGCCGTCCTCGTCTCCGGCTGGCCGGTCGATCAGATGATCGGCGCCGTCGCGGGCTTCGCCGGCCTCTGGCTCATCGCCTTGGCCTATCAGCGCCTGCGCGGCCGTCAGGGCATGGGTTCGGGCGATCCCATTCTCTTCGCCGGGGTCGGCGCCTGGGTCGGCTGGCAAGGCCTGCCCACGGCCCTACTCTGGGCCTGCGCCGCCGGTTTCAGCATTGTCCTGACCTTCCTGATCACTCGCCGGGGCGTGTCCGCCACCGATCGCCTGCCCTTCGGAAGCTTTCTCGCCATCGGCCTGTGGCTGACCTGGCTCTATGGCCCACTGGGCGGCTAACGACCCGTGACCAGCTTCACGACGATATGCGCCGTGGTGTCGATGATCGCCTCAGGGGGCGTATCCCCCCGCCGCAGCAGGTCGAAGCCCGCAGCAACAGACTCGACAAGGTTCGCCACCTCGTACGACGCCAGCCGGGGGTCCAGCCCCGGCGCGTGGTATCCCGTTGCGTGCGCCACCGCGATCCGCCGCTCGAACGCCAGGTGGACGCGGCGCAGCCGCCGCACGCGGGACTCCACGAACCCCGCCTCGCCCTTGTCGGCCAGCATGTGCTCGATCCGCAGCACCGGCCCGTGGTCCCGCCAGATCAGGAGGACGTCCATCACATAGGCCCGCGCCGCCCCGAACGCCGCCTCCGCCGACCAGTCGCCTTCCAGATGCCGCGACAGGGGCTGGAACTCGGCCGCCACGCCCTCGCACAGCGCCAGAACCGGCTCCTCCACTGTCTTGAAGTAGGTGTAGAAATTCGAGGGCGACAGGCCGGCTTCCGCGGCCACATCGGCCACACGAATCTCACCCAGGTGCCGCCGATCCAGAAGCCGCCGCGTCGCGTCCAGGATGGTCGAACGCGTCCGCCCGCCGCGCGCCCCGATGCGGTGACCCAGCTTGTTGATCTGGCGGTCGGGCATGGACGAGCGGCCGCGAAAGGGTGGTGCCGGCGGAGAGGATCGAAAAAAGGACTTAGAGATTTGTTTTTAAACAGATTTCTATAAAGGTGAAGCTTTCAGATACCGTCAAATATACCGTCAAAACTCTCACCTTTTGGTGGAGAATGGTCCTCGCTGGTGACCCTAATCCATCCCACGGTAGGAGTGCTGATCGACCGTGTCCACGGTCATCTCCCTGGACGGCACACGGTGGCCCAGCGCTGCCATTCCACTACCTCCCGCACGGACCAGACCCGGCATCGGCCGATCAGGTAGCCCGCTGGAAACGCACCGGCGGCGATGTGTCGATAAATGATTGGCCTGCTCAGGCCCGTAAGCAGCCGACCACATGGAGAGGCCCGCTGAAGCGATGTTAGGCAAGTGCCCGCATTTCGCGCTCTACCCGAGTATGGAGAGAACCACGAAAATCCTCATCACCGCAGTCGATCAAATCGTTCGCCTGACTAACGACCATTGCGTTGATGGCAATCTCTTTGTTCACGCGGCCGTGGCGATAGAGCCATGCCGACGCGTCAGCCCAGTCCCAGAGCGGGCTATCCGTAGTCACGCGGGCGCGAGGGGCCGGAAACCCTTCGCCACGGTCGCCCTTGAAGTAGTTGGTCATTGCTTGGCGCGAGAGATTGGCACGCCCAGCCATATCCGACAGGCTGACCAAAGGGTCTGGCTCAACGCGCTCAACCGTAGCACCTGCATCCCTGACGTTCTCTACGGCGCTGGCGATTGCCTCCTCTATCGAGGCGGCCTCACGTGCGAAGTCCACAAGGATATGTCCCTTTTGGAAAGAGACGATTGCGTCGTCGCAACCCGCGTCAAAGAAGCGGCTCTCGAAGTCCTCGGCCTGGGGATCTAGGCCGGTAGCAATGATCGTAAATTCAAATTCCATCTTCGGCCTCCTCTTCTTTAATATGGGGACACCTGTCCACAATCCGCATGATTTGACGGGCGTGGTTACCCGCGTTTTTTGGCGTACTCCAGACACCAAAGTGACACCCATCGCGGTCGGCGTGTTCGCAGTAAAGTCGGCCCCAGTGGCCCTGCATACGCACCGTCCACCCTCGCTCCTCAGCGTATCGCACGGCCTCCTCAACCTCCTTGTCGGGGTGGCGCGGCCTACTCACCGGTGCCACCCTTATGCGACTTACCGTGAACACTTGTCAACAGTAGGGGTTCCTTTTGTCACGTCCAAGGTGAACGCTAGGTGAAGGGACGCGGTCAATTCCAGCGCGGACGCTATCCTAGGAGATCGTCCAGGGGATCTTCAGCCTTTGGCGTCTCCTGGGGTCGCAAATAATTGGCGCGGCCGTACGACATCTCTTTGGGCCAGTAGCCATAACCCTCCAATTGGATGAGCTTGTCGCGCGCTCTCCAAAGGATGGTCCCGAGCGTCTTCACGGGATCAGTGCCCCGAACTTCTATTCCTCGCTGCCATAGAGCGTCATGCAAGGCACGCCGCGACATGGGGTGCCCACGCTGGCGAAGAATCAAAATCGCGTTCTCCACGACCTTGTCAGTCGGCGGATTGACAGCGCGCGTCCTGCGCCGCTCGCCTTCCAATTGACCAGAAGCGGACTTATCCACAGGATTGGGTTCAAGCTGAGACTCGTGGACCTTGATGCCTATGTAGTCAGCTACGCTTTCATAAGCGGCGATAAAAAGTCTAAGTTTTTCCGCTTCTTCTTCGATCTGAGCTAGCCTGGCCTTAGCTGCCGCGATGGGGTCGTTCACGGTTCATCCCTCCACATCTCACGGCTGTCTTACCCCGAATTCGGGCCTTCGCATAGAGACTTAAGTCCTGAACCCCTTGGCGCCTCGCCTCAATCGGCTATTGTAGCGTCATTAGCCACGTTTGGAGTCAATGAATGCCCTGATGCTGACGGCCCAGAACGCAAAACGGCCCCGACTGCATGAGCAGTGGGGCCGCGTTCCCGATCCGAGCGTCGCCGCGTAAGAACCGGACTCTGACAAGCCAATTCTTGCGCGGCGACGACTCCCTGTCAACACCATTCGGGAGAAGTCGCCATGAAGAGGCGCGAACCCGCGTGGGTGGAAGGGTACCGAAAGGTTCGGCGAAGCGGAAAGATCGCAATGATCCGGCCGCACTGGACCCCTCGCACGCCTTATCATCCTCGCCTCTAATCAAACGACAGTCTCCCCGGCTTGGGCTTCGGTTCAAGCCGGGGGGGGCTTTTCGTTTCTGGCTCGCGGGCCGTCTAGCTAAGCGGGTTTCGACCTGGGACGAGCTAGCTACGCGTGGCAGCTCACCTGTCCGCTCTTAGAGGGCGGTCACTTGAGCTTCGGTCCGCCGGCTTTCTCGATCCCCTTCATGAGGCCCATCTGATAGGCGGTCCTACCCACCGGGGTCGCGGGTGCCACTGGGCAAACCGGGACCACGACATTGTTGCCCTTGATGAGGCGATATCCTTCTTCGAAGCCAGCCTTGTAACCGAGGTCTGCCATTCTGCGCTCCGATCGCACTCCATCGACCATAGCGCACCTATCCAAACCGCAGGTCAAGTCCAGCACTACCCGCCCCTAGTCGATCCGGCGGAGGTACCAGGAGAGGAGTGCTGCTTGAGCGGTAACCGATCACATCCGCTGTTTCCTACTGGACTGTGGGGTTCCTCTTGCGGGGACCGAACTTGAAACGGGGCAAGCGAACTTCAACAAAGTTCCTTCAACTTATTCAAATTACTAAGATTTTGCCGAACTGACGGTATCTCAGAACGAAGCCGAAAGATACCGCCAAAAGTACCGTCAAACCCGTTTGCTGGAGCGGTGACTTCTGCAGAAAAACACGAGAAAAAACAGAAACTTGACTCAAGAAAGGACGAACACCCGTCTAGGCCTAACTATCTGTTTTATATAGATAATATAGGAATGGTGCCGGCGGAGAGGATCGAACTCCCGACCTTCGGTTTACAAAACCGCTGCACTACCGCTGTGCTACGCCGGCATGAAGAGCGCTTTAGCGGGCGGACTGGATCCGATGCAAGCCGCGTCGATCAGGCGGCTTCAGCTATCTCCATCGCAGCCGCCCGCTGCTCCGCCCAGGGAATGAGCGTCGCCCGCGGCCAGGCGACCAGCCAGGAACGCGGCAGGTATTCGCCGCTTTCGATCAGGGCCTTTCTCGTCGGCGAACTGGTCGCCGCCCGCTCGGTGTGAATCTCGCCCGGACCCTGATGGATGATAAAGGCCCCGCCCTTCAGCGGATTGAGTCTCAGATAGGCCAGCCGCGGGCTGATCGTCTCCAGCGGCGGATCGTAGAACCAGCTCGAACCGATCATGCCCGCCAGCTCCGGCCGCGTCCGGCAAATCGCCGCCGCTGTGGCCCAGGCGCGGTCCCAGCCCGCCTCGTTGAAGTCTTCCAGTTGCCGGCTCTCGGTGTGCACCTCCAGCCAGGGCTTCTTCCATCCCTGGGCGCGCACGTAAGAGATCAGCTGGCTCCAGCCATAGCCGTCGCGACCATTCCGCACGACCTGCCCAGGTCCCATGGGCGAAGAGAGGTCGATCGTCTGGGTCCGCGCGCCCGGGACGCTGAGCACCAGCGCCATCCGGACATCCTTTGCCCAATGATCGCGGTCATAGGGCGCGTTGGCTTCGGCCGCAGCGGTCAGGAACTCGGCCATCTTGTCGAGCCAGTAGGGATAGAGCTCCATCACCTCGCCGGGTAGCGCCGCCCGCTTGGCCCGCCCCGGCAGCTCGAGCGCCCAGGTAGCGACCAGCGCCCGGCGCATGGCGTCGGTGGCATCTTCGCCCAGTGCGCGGTCCGCCGCATGGCTGGGCAGGTCGAAGTTCCAGTGGGGCGCAGACGCCACGGCGGGATCGACGGCCTCGACGGAGGCGATGTCGACACGCGCCCGTTCATCGGGTGTCAGACGGGCGCGAACGGCGTTGAACGCCGCGATCTGGGATTTCGTGAGCGTTTCCATGCCAGGGAGCATGGCACGCTCGAGTTAACGTCCCGTCTCGCCGAACGACGGGCGCTCAACCGACGTCGCTTAGCCCCGGCGATAGAGCGCGCAGACCAGGGTGAACAAACGCCGCGCCGTCTCGTGGTCGATCCCGACCTTGCCGTCGAGCCGGGCCTTCAACAGCTCCGCGCCTTCGTTGTGCAGGCCGCGCCGTCCCATGTCGACGGCCTCAATCTGGCTCGGTGAGGAGCCACGCAAGGCCTCATAGTAGCTGTCGCAGATCAACAGATAGTCCCGCAGCACCTGCTTCAGCGGGGTGAGCGAAAGGGCGTAAGTCCGCGCAAAGTCGACGCCGGTGATGTCAAACACAAGCCGATTGTCCTGTAGCGACAGCTTCAGGCCGTAGGGGCCGGCATCGGCTCCCTCGGGAGCGAAGGCGTTCTTCTCGACCAGGTCGAAGATGGCAACGCGCCGCTCATGCTCGATCTCCGCCGTCGCCGACGGCAACGTCGCCTCATCCAGCTCGACAGACGCCAGTCGCTGATCCGTCATGGCGTCTCGCCGTCCAGGTGGGTGGGGGCCACGCGCGCCTGCCAGCGTTCCGACAGGTCGGCCACAACAGCGTCCAGGCACTCGACATCGACGCGCAGGTCGCCGCCGCCGGCGAACATCAGGATGACCTTGCCGCCCGGCGGCTCGCCCTCGACGAAGTGGATGGCCAGCAGCTCCAGCGGCGCGTCGGGAAGGCGGGGCAGGCCCCGGCTCTTGACCGCCTCGACGTCGCCGAACTGCATGGCCGCCCGCACCCAGGTGCCGCCGCACTCCCAACAGAAGCGGGACAGCTCGATTGTCAGGCGGCGCGCGCCCTTTTCCCAGACAATGTCGGCTGGCCGCAGGATGGCGTCCTGGAGGGCCGCGGAGATGATGGCCAGGTCCTCACCGTCTTCCGCCAAAAGGCGCAGGGGTGCGCTTGATCCGCCCGACGCCTTGCGGATCGCCTCGCCCTCCTCCGCGCTGATCGGACGGGTCGCCAGATCGTCAGTGGTCATCATCCGGTCCTTCGACGGGCGGGCCCTTCACCCGGCGGATGTCGGCACCACAAGCTCCGAGTTTCTCTTCCAGACGCTCAAAGCCCCGGTCCAGATGATAGACCCGGCCGATCGTGGTTTCGCCCTCGGCGACCAGACCGGCGATCACGAGACTGACCGAAGCGCGCAGGTCGGTCGCCATGACCGGTGCGCCCTTCAGCTTCTCGACGCCCGTCACGTGCGCCTCGCCGGCGTGGACCGAGATGTCGGCGCCCAGGCGGCCGAGCTCCGGCGCGTGCATGAACCGATTCTCGAAGATGTTCTCGTGGATGACGCTGACGCCGTCAGCCGTCGTCATCAGGGTCATGAACTGGGCCTGCAGGTCGGTGGCGAAGCCCGGGTAGACCTCGGTTGCCACATTGACCGCCTTTAGTCGTCTGCCTGGATCCCGACGGACGATCACTCCATCAGCTGTTGGCGCAACCTCGACACCGGCCTCGACCAGCTTTTCGGTCAGGGCCTCGATCAGCTCGGGGCGAGAGCGCGTGAGCCGCACTTCACCACCTGCCATGGCGGCGGCGCAGGCATAGGAGCCCATCTCGATCCGATCAGGGATGACCGACCACTCGCCACCGTTCAGCGACCTCACGCCGTGGATGGTCAAGGTATCCGTGTCGATGCCCTCGATCCGGGCACCCATCATGACGAGGCAGCGAGCCAGATCGCCGATCTCGGGCTCGCGAGCCGCCCGTCTGAGCACCGTCGTGCCCTCGGCCAAGACGGCGGCCATCAGGGTGTGCTCGGTGGCCCCGACCGACACGAAAGGAAACTCGATCTCCGCCCCGCGCAGACCCTTTGGGGCCGTGGCGGAGACATAGCCCTCCTCCAGCTCAATCGCGGCGCCCAGCCGCGTCAGGGCGTCGATGTGCAGGTCAACGGGACGTGCCCCTATGGTGCAGCCGCCCGGAAGCGAAACCTTGGCGTGGCCCGTGCGGGCCAACAGCGGCCCCAGCACGTTAAAGCTGGCCCGCATCTGGCGGACCAGATCATAGGGGGCGAAGGTCGAGGTCAGGTTCGCGGCGTGGAACAGCGTCTGCTGGTCCGCACCTTCCCCGCTCTCGGTCACCTCCACGCCAAACGACCGCAGCAGTTTGCCGAGGAAGCGCGTGTCCGCCAGCCGCGGCATATTGGTCAGGCGCAGCGGCTGATCGGTCAGGATGGCGGCCGCCATCAGCTTGATGGCCGAGTTCTTCGCCCCCGAGACCGGGATGTCCCCGTGAAGGGGGCCGTTGCCGTGAACCGTGATGCTGTCCATGTCGTCCTTGAAGCCGCAAGGATCGACCGTCCCGGCGAGCCGGCTATCTAGCCCGGGCGCGCCGTATTGCGAAAGGCCCAGCTGAGGTCACGTTCCGTGACGGATCAGTTCCCAACTCGCGGCGGGCGCGGCGTCTTTCGCCGACGCAGGTTGTCGCGCAGGGCCTTGGCGAGGCGCGCGGCGCGGTCCGCCTTGGCCTGCTGCTCGGGCGTCTTTGGCTTGGGCGACGGCGTCGGTTCGGCGGTGGGCGTCTCGGGCAGCTCGGTCATGAGTCCATGAGAGACCGCGAAAACTTTCCGGGCAAGGGGCTTCCCCCCTGCGGGTTCAATGGCTATACGGCCGCTTCCTCAGATTTCGCCGCCGTAGCTCAGTGGTAGAGCGCATCCTTGGTAAGGCTGAGGTCGGCAGTTCAATCCTGCCCGGCGGCACCATCTAAAGCCTTGTGTGGCGGGGGTTTCGGCCCCCGCCCGCATCCCTCTCCCCATCGCTACAATGCGAACGAACCGGGTTCGTCTCCGCTCAAATCCGGGGAGAATCCGGGGAGCGTGTTCGCGCCTCGTTCACGCGCAAACGAAAACCCCGCCAGCGTTGCAGCGCTGCGCGGGGTCCGTGAAGGCTTTGCAGATAGGTCGAAACCGCAGTCTTCCTACTCCCGAAACGGACAGCTCGCAACCGACCGGCTTCGCCAGCTCGCCCGCGATCTGAGGCGTTCGCCAGACGCCTTTCGAGCCGACCCAGGCCGCCTCCTAGAGATCAGGGAGGAGATCGCCGACGAGGTTCTCCGCATTGCCCGGCGCATCGATCAAAGCGGCTGCACGGCGAGGGTCGCCGCATGAGCCGCCTGGTCCAATGTCAGGAAGATCTAGCGTCCTACACCGCTTGGCAGGCGTCTAAGTTCAAGTGGCATGAGACGGTTGTCCAGGACACCTCTCTGACCAATCTCGCCGTCCGCGTTGCCGGTCTCCTCTTGCACGACTTTAACTTCGAGAGAGGCTTCGCCTGGCGCTCTCAATCGAGCATCGCCGAGACGCTCAAGATTGAGGTCAGGTCAGTCCGGCGAGCGATCGCCGAGCTGGTCAAGGCGGGCCACCTGTCTGTGAAGGTGTCTAGAGGGCGAGGGCATTCAAACGAGTGCTCTTTCGTCGCGCCAAAAGAGGCCAGCGAACCCGGTTCGCGTGCGCCAGAAAAGCGGACGCCAGAGTCCGGTGTTCCGGTTTTGGCCGCTTCAGAAAAGCGGACAATGGCGTCCGTAAAAGCGGACAGTGGCGTCCCCCCATACCTGGAAGAAACCTCTAATCCCCCCTACCCCCCGAAACGCGAAGCGAAGCGAGGGCAGGCCAAGAGCCCGACCAGTGGCCTTGTTCGGAACGCTCCACTGTTCCTCGACCGTAAGGTTCGCCAGACCTTCGCCTCAGCTTACGGAGAACCCGCCGCAGTCAGCTGGCTCGACCCCTGTCGATGGGATTCGGTCAACCGCCTAGTGGTGACGGACAGCCCCACGAAACGAGACAAGCTTCGCGGCGACTACCGCAAGGCGCTCGCCGAGATGGGAGTGGGCGTCAGCTTGGACGTGACCAGGTTCGGGCAGCTGCCGTGCCCGAGGTTCTCCGACAGGATCGCAGCGTGACCGGACGTGTATACAACACCGCCAGATGGAAGCGGCTGCGCGCGCTGAAGCTGTCCATCCAGCCCTTGTGCGAGCCTTGCTCGCGCCGAGGGCGACTGGTCCAAGCCAGGCACGTTGACCACGTCGTCAGCATCGCGAGCGGCGGTGACCCGTTCCCTCCGCTCTCTGACCTCATGTCCATGTGCGCGTCGTGTCACTCGATCAAGACCAACGCCAAGGATCGCGCGGGCGGGAAGGGCGTCTCGGCCAAGGGCTGTGACAGCGACGGACTGCCCTTTGACCCGGCACACCCGTTCCTGAACCGCGAGGCTCACCGCGCCACCCTGGTCTGCGGGCCGCCCGGCGCGGGCAAGACGACCTACGTCCACCGTCACCGGAAGTCAGGCGACCTGGTCGTCGACTTCGACGCTCTGGCCATCGCCATTTCAGGCGAGACGTCCTTGAAACGCGCCAGCCCGGCCGAGCTGATCCCCTTCATCTGCGAGGCCAGAGACGCCCTGATCGCTCGCCTTCGACGTCGCCACGACCTTAGGCACGCGTGGGTCATTGTCGCTGCCCCCAAGCGAGCCGATCGGCATCCATTGGCCGAGTCGATCGATGCGCGCGTCGTCATGCTCGACGTTGATCCTGACGAATGTGAGCGCCGCATCCTCGGCGATCAAAGGCGCGACGGTTGTCGCGATCGGCACGTCGAAGCGGTCCGCGCGTGGTGGAATGAATACGAGCCCGAGCGGACCCATACCCCCCTCGAAGGACGAGAATCTGTCGCGAGGCAACCGGCGGGGACTAAGGGCACGCAGTTAGTTCCGGTTTTGGCCCGGGATTGGGGCTTCTGAGATGGGGCTGAGGGGACCCGGCGCTAAATCGATCAAGGCCCCGGCCTCGGCCGAGGTGCTGACCCTCTTTCCGGAGGATCGGCCGCCCTCGGCGGTGGCCCAGGCGCACGCTTGGGAGGCGGAGGGCCTTAGCCGCGTCGAGCGGGTGGTGGCGTTCCTGGAATCGCTGCCGATCACGTCGGGCGTGCTGGCGGGCGAGGCGTTCGAGGTTCGCCCGTGGCAGCGCGAGTTTCTGGAGGCGGTCTACGGCCTGGACGAGATGGAAGGCCGCCCGGTCCGCACGGCAGTCCTGTCGATGGCCCGCAAGAACGGCAAGAGCGGCCTCGCCGCCGGTCTGGCGCTCTGCCACCTTTGCGGACCTGAGGCCGAGGCGCGCGGTCAGGTGTTCTCGGCCGCGAACGATCGCAACCAAGCCTCGATCCTCTACGCCGAGATGGTCGCGATCATCGAGCGCACGCCGTGGATGACCGAGCGTCTCAGCATCCGCCGGCACGCGAAGGAGATCGATGATCTCGGAGGGACCGGGAGCGTCTACGCCGCCCTGTCGGCCGACGTCGGCACAAAGCACGGCCTGTCGCCCTCTTTCGTCGTCTACGACGAATTGGGACAGGCCCCCAAGCGCGACCTTTTCGACGCGCTAGACACGGCGATGGGCGCGCGTGCGGAGCCGCTGATGCTGGTGATCAGCACCCAGGCCCCGGACGATCTCGCGCCCCTCAGCGAGCTGATCGACTATGGACAGCGCGTCCAGGCGGGCGAGATCGAAGATCCATCGTTCCACCTGACCCTCTACGCCGCCCCGGCCGACGCCGACCCTTGGGACGAGGCCACCTGGTATCTGGCGAACCCTGCTCTCGGCGACTTCCGGTCCAAGTCCGACGTGGCCCGCCAAGCGGCCCAGGCGCAGCGCATCCCGTCGAAAGAGGCGGCCTTCCGAAACCTGATCCTTAACCAGCGCGTCGCGGCCGAGACGCGGTTTCTGCCAATCAGCGAATGGCGGGCCTGCGGTGGCCTCCTGGACGATGACGCCCTTGTCGGCCGCCCCTGTTGGGCGGCCCTCGACCTTGCCGCTACGCGGGACCTGACGGCCCTTGTGCTGGTCTTTCCTGACGACGATGGCGGCCTGGTCGCGCGGTCGTTCTTCTACCTGCCGAGCGATGGCCTCGCCGAAAGGGCCGAGCGGGACCGCGTGCCCTACACCGTCTGGCGTGATCAGGGCGTTCTGACCGTCACGCCGGGCGCGACGACAGATCCCCGCTTTGTCGCCGCCGAGGTCGCGCGGTGCGCTGCTCGCTACGGCCTCCAGGCGCTGGCCTATGACCGCTGGAGGATTGAGACGTTCAAGATGGCGCTCGCCGAGGAAGGCGTGAGTGAGCTGGAGCTGATCCCGCATGGCCAGGGCTTCAAAGACATGGCCCCGGCAATTGATTTGCTCGAGCACGCCGTGGCCGAGCGCAGGCTAAACCACGGCAACAACCCCATGCTCACCTGGTGCATGAGCAACGCCGTGATCACGACGGACCCGGCCGGAAACCGTAAGCTTGACAAGGCCCGGTCTAACGGCCGCATTGACGGCGCAGTCGCGCTGGCGATGGCGCTGCACGCCATGCAGATGAAGCCTGAGGAAGCGCCTTGGTCGCCGATGATCGAGTTCGGCTGAGGCGAACCGAGTTCGCCTTATTGGCCCGTCATCATGCGCATCACGCGCGAGCGGCTGACGTCAACGGCTGCATCTTCAAGCGCCTTCCGCATAAGCCGCCGCACTGCCTCCGGCCTTGACAACGGCTTGTTGGCGGCCTCGGCGCGCCACTGGTCGAGTGTCTCTAGCTGATCCGGCTGGAGTCGCACCCCCACAAGGGTTCCTGTGCCCGTCGCCGGGCGGCCTCGGGATTTTTTGTTATCGCCGCTTGACGTCATGGTTAAAACGATAACATAAAAAGCGGACCGGGCAAGCGCGCCAACGCTTCGCCCGGTCCTAAACCGCAACCGATCCTTGGGAGATCAGGTCATGGCCTTTGACGCCAATAGCACAATCGTGCCCTTCCCGCCGCCCGTGCGTCGCATTCGACGCCGAGATACATTCGCCGAGCTGCCACCTCTCGGCGCGAACGTGGTTCGCTTCCCCGATCGCAGCGGCGAGATCGTTTGCTGGATGCCGGTGACGCGCCGCCTCCAGCGCGCCCTGGAAGCGTTGGGGCTAGCTCAATGACCGAGGAACATGACGACGACGTCCTGTGGGAGCGGATCGCTCTCACGATCGAGGTCTTCCACGGCGAGCGCGGGCTTGCGGTCGTTAAGGCGGCGCGTCTCGCCAAGATGAACCCGCACAACCTCCTCTCACTGGAGTTGGACGGACCCCACGCGATCCAGACCTATCCTGTGCTCACCTTCGACGGGGTCGAACCGCGCGAGTCGTTCGTTTTCTCGCGCGAGGGCGGCTTCCGTCGCGTCGCTTTGGTTTAGTGCGACGGTTTTGTGAACTGTCTGTGATTGTCCGGACTGTCAGAGCCCATTGTTTTGATTGGGTTTTACAACAGACATTCACAGACAGTCCCCATCGACTGTCTGTTATTGGTGTTTTCCGCACATAGGCTTGACTTCACCCTATATGCGCGTCACGCTCAAAGCATGATCACGGCGGGCTCGCTAGTCCAACGCGTTGCGGTCTCAACCGGTGTCCCGGTTGGGACCGTCAACCTGTTCTTCCGCCACCTTCGTGAGGCGGGTCTGATGACGACTGGAGCGCGCGGCGTGAACGCGCCTCCGATGCAGCGCCTGGACGCCGCCCGGCTCTTGCTGGCTCTCGCTGTCACCGATCGCCCGTCGCGCGCCGCGCAGGCGGTCATCGACTTCGGCCAGCTGAGCGATATCGACGACGGGTCTCAGTCTGCGGAACTGGGGTTGGCCAACGCGCTCGCCAAGCTGGCCGACGAACCCGGTTCGTGGCGGGTCGCTTGCCATGTTCATGTCCAGCGTCTCGCTGTCGAACTGATCATGGTCGATGAATTCGGTCTCTCCTCCGCGCTGGAGGGCGAAGGCACCGGAGAGATGCCCGCCAAAACGCAGCACTTCCTGCATCCGAACTATGCGATCCCGCCGAGCGACTCAGACGACCCGGCTGATAGCGCCGCCGAGCATGCGCGGGATCAAGCCGTCGCCGAGGTCCAGGCCCGCTACTTCAATCGGCTCCAGGTCACACGGACGATTCCGCCCGTCCTTCTGGATGAAATCGCGGCTCTTTTTGCCGCCGCAGAGGCTCCCGCCGCTCCGCCTCCCGGAGACGGCCAATGAACCCCAGCCGCCCCCTCCTCGACGCCGCGCGACCCGGCGAACAACGGCAAGTGACCTCCCCGGCGGCGGGCCCTTCAGACGGGGTCAAGGTCATGCGGTCGCACCCATTCCGCGTCGAGAGACGCCGAATCCCCGCGCCGGTCTTCCGGCCCGAAGGAACGTCCCCCGCGTCGAGAGACGCCACAGCCCAGCGCCGCCGAGGCGGCCCGATGGAGATTGCCCTATGACCACCCTGACTGCCCTGAGGGAAAAGCGCGCCAGCAAGACTGACGCGCTTCGCGCCATCCAGGCGCGCGCCCAAACCGAGAACCGCGACGCCCTGACCGACGCCGAACAATCGGCTTTCGACAGCGGCAAGGCCGAGATCGAGGCCCTCGATCGGCAAATCCGCAATGCGGAGTTTCTCGCCGAGGCCGAGCGCCGCGAAGGTGGCGAACCCGTTGGCGAACCCGGTTCGCCTGATCTGTCGCGCTACAGCATCGCCAGGGCGATGCGTTGCGGCATGACCGGGACCTTTGACGGCCTTGAGGGCGAGCTTCACGCCGAGCTGTCGCGTGGTCGTGAGACGCGCGGCGTGATGATCCCGACCACTGTCCTGTTGGGCGAGGCTCGCTCTCAGACGGCAGGAACTGGCTCTGCCGGCGGCTTCACCGTCCAGACCAATGTTGCCCCGCTCGCTGATCGCTTCCGGCCCGCTCTTAGGGTCGAAGCCATGGGCGCGACCGTTCTCAGGAACCTGTCGGGCATTATGGACCTGCCGAACCTCGCCAGCTCGGGCACGGCCGCTTGGGTCGCGGAGAACGGCAACGCCACCCGCTCGGCCGTCACCTTCGCCAAGGTGCCGATGGCCCCGAAAACCGTGACTGGCGAGTATCGCCTGTCGCGCCGTCTGATCCTCCAGTCCAATGAGGCGATCGAGGATCTCATGCGCCGCGACCTCGGCCTGATCCTCGCCCAGGCTCTGGACGCCGCCGCCATCAAGGGCGGCGCGACCAATCAACCGGTCGGCATTCTGGCCAACAGCGGCGTGGAAGAGGTCACGGCCGCAACGGACCTAACCGACACGGCCGCCGATCTGATCGCTGCTCTGGAGCTGGACGACGTGATGGGCACGGCGGCCTTCCTGACCAACCCGACCGTCGTCAACGCCGCCCGCAAGATCAAGGATGGCGAGGGCCACAACATCTCGCTCGCCGAGACCTTCCACGGTCAACGGCTGGAGGTGACGACCCAGGTTCCGAACAACGGCGGCGACCCGGTTAAGCAGAACCTGATCTATGGGCTCTGGAGCGAGCTGGTCGTGGGCTACTGGTCGGCCGTCGATATCCTGGTCAACCCGTATCACGCGGACGTGGCCAGCAACGGCGGTGCCCTGATCCACGCCTTCCTGGACGCCGACGTGGCCGTTCGCCACGTCGAGGCCTTCCGCTACGCGGAGGTCTGAGGATGACGCCCGAACGCCGCGCCGCCACGCTTGAGGTTCGCGCCAAGGGCCGACGCCTGGAGGGCTATGCCGCCCTCTTCGGCGTTCGGGCGCGCATCGCCGACCAGTTCGATGAGGAGATCCGACAGGGGGCCTTCACCGGCTCCCTCTCGGCCGCCTCAGACATTCTCGCCCTGGTCGATCACGACCCCTCGCGCCTCCTCGCGCGCACCCGCTCGCGGACCCTTCGGCTTTCCCAGGACAGCCGGGGCCTCGCCTTCGACCTGGACGTTCCCGACACGTCGGAAGGCCGCGACGTTCTCGCGCTCGCCGAGCGCGGCGACCTCGGCGGAATGAGCTTCGGCTTCACCCTTGCTCCCGGCGGCGAGGTTCGCGAGGGCGGGCTTCGCATCCTCCAGGCCGTCAAGCTGCACGAGATCAGCGTGGTCAAGGCTTGGCCCGCCTATCAGGGAACCGAGGTCGCGGCCCGCTCCGACCAGCTGGCCAGCCCCGCGCGCCTGGTTCACCTGAGGCGCTATCTGGAGGCCATCGCATGATCTGGCCTTTCAATCGTGAGCGCCGCTCGGCCGCCAGCATCGCCAGCTCTGACCCCTACCTCGCTGAGTTCTTCGGCCTTCGCGGTCAAGGCGGCGCGGGCGTCAACCCGGACGCTCTGCTGTCCAACAGCGCGGTTGCCGTTCGGTGCGTCAATCTCCGGTCAGAAATGCTGGCCAGCGTCGGCTTGCACACCTTCCGCCGCACGGCCGAGGGCGGCCGGGAGCGCGCGGACGATCTGCCGCTCTATTCCGTGCTGCACGACCTCATGAACCCCGGAATGACCGCCTATGAGGGGCGGGAGTTCCTGACGCGCTCTCTCGACCTTTCGGGCAATGCCTACGCTAGGATCGAGCGCAACTTCCGGGGCGAGGTCACCGCTCTCTATCCCGCTGCGCCCGCCGATGTGGCCGTTGAACGGCTGGCGTCTGGACGGCTTCGCTATCGCGTTTCGCAACGCCAAGGCGGAACCCTCACCTTGCTGCAGGACGAGATGCTTCACGTTCGGGGCCCCTCGCGCGACGGCCTCATGGGCGTCTCGGCGATCCAGTTCGGCCGGGGCGCGATGGGTCTCAGGGTCGCCCAGGCCGAGACGGCTCAGACCCTGATGCAGAATGGGCTTCGGCCTAGCGGCGTCATGAGCTTCACCGAGAGACTCCAGGCCACCGATCGCACCAAGATCCGTGAATCGATCGCCGAGCGCATCCAAGGCCCGGCGAACGCTGGCCAGCTCATGATCATGGATGGCGGGGCCAAGTTCGAGCGCCTGTCGTTCTCGCCGGAAGACGCTGAGTTCCTCGCCTCACAAAAGCTGTCCAATGAGGACGTTGCCCGCCTGTTTGGCGTTCCCCCGACCAGCGTCGGCATCACGGACAAGGCCACCTATTCCAACGTCGAACAGGAAGGCCGGTCGCTAGTCCAAAACTGTCTCGGCCCGCTCGCCGCGCGTATCGAGGCGGCTCTTGCCCGGTGCCTGCTGACCGATGAAGGGCGCCGGACCTACTACATCGAGCACGACCTTTCGGGCCTCCTCAGGGGCGACGTGCAAGCGCGTTTCGAGGCCTATCGCATCGGCCGCGAGATCGGGGTTTTCAGCCCGAACGACGTGCGCCGACGCGAGAACGAGCCGCCCATTCCCCAGGGCGACAGCTATCACCAGCCCTCAAACTGGACGCCGCTCGGCTCCCCGGCGGTGACGCAATGACCGAACCCGTGGTCACGCTGAATGAAGCGAAAGAGGCGCTCCGCATTCTCCACGATGACCAGGACGCCCTGATCCAGGGCTTCCTGGACGCGGCGATCGAGGAGGCCCTTTGCCTCGCCGATGGCCTCGATCGAGAGACGCTCACGGCCGAGACCCTTCCTCCGACAGTCCGAACGGCGATCCTGCTCCACGTCATTCAGATATTCGACCAGGCCGACGGCCAGACCCCGCCCGGGTCTGTCGCCCTCGCCAGCCGCCATCGAGACTGGAGCGCGTGATGGCAGGGTTCCCGGTCATCAAGACGGCTCATGACCTGGTCGCGGAGCGCCTTGTTCCGTGTTCCGAAAGCGTCCTGCTGTCCCTCGCCCGAAAGCATGGCGTCGGCCGCAAACTCGGGCGAACGTGTGTCTTCACCCCGGCCGACGTGACCGAACTTTTGGAAAAGCTTCCATGCCCCTCACCCTCAAACGACGCCACGGTTCGCCAAACTGGTACATACGCGGGACCGTCCGCGGGCTCCTCGTTGACGAAAGCACTGGCACTGGCGACCGCAAAGCGGCCGAGGAAGTCCGCGCGGTCCGCGAGGCCGAGCTGCTCAAGCGATCAGTCCACGGTGATTCCGCTACACGCACCTTCGCGGATGCCGCGTTGAGCTACATGGAAGCGGGAGGGGAAAGTCAGCACCTCGCGCCCATCCTGAAGCGGATCGGTTCAAAGCCCCTCGCGACCATCGGTCAGGCCGAGATCGACGCGCTGGCCCTGAAGCTGAAACCTGACGGCGGCCCGGCCACCCGCAATCGCCACATCTACACCCCTGTCGTCGCCGTGCTGCATCATGCTGCCCGCAAGCGATGGTGCGACAAACCTGTCGTAGCCCGGCCGAGGGAGCCGAAGGGCCGCGTCCGTTGGGTTACCCACGCCGAGGCCGATCAGCTTATTGAGGCCGCTGCGCCGCACCTCCGGCCACTGGTCGTTTTCCTGTTTTCGACCGGAGCCCGCGTCTCCGAAGCCCTTTACCTCGATTGGCGCGACGTTGACCTGGACAGGGCGCACGTCCAGTTCATTGACACCAAGAACGGCGAGCCGAGAGGCGTTCCTCTACATCCTCGCGCCGTCGCCGCCCTGTCCAGCCTTCCCCATCGCCAGGGAGCGGTTTTCCGGCGTTCCCTGCCCCACGTCACCGCCTCTGGCGTCCGGCGGCCCTTAGGGCCCGCTTATGAGGTCAGGGAGGGCGGTGGGGGTCAAATCAAGACCGCTTGGAACGGGATGCTCCGGCGCGCGGGCATCACCGATTTCAGCCCTCACGACTGCCGCCACACCTGGGCAACGTGGCACTACCAGGCGAACCGAGATCTTACGGCTTTGATGGCCCTCGGCGGCTGGAAAAGCGTCTCGATGGTGATGCGCTACGCCCATGTGAACACCTCGCATCTTGCCGGATCGATCGGCGGGATATGGGGAAAATCCGGGGACACGGCCCCCGCAAGAGCCGTCAAACCCAAGCGTGGAGCCGCTTAGAGATATGACAGAAAAATCCTTGGTAAGGCTGAGGTCGGCAGTTCAATCCTGCCCGGCGGCACCATCCATAGCGAAAGGCCCGGTCGACAGACCGGGCCTTTTTCGTTGTTTCACCAGCGGTCGAATGGCCGGCGAGGCCGATCGTCGTCCGATCGATAGGACAGGCTGAAGGACTGCCCGCGCCGTTTGGCGTCGCCGGGATAGACCAGCGTCGAGCCCGGCCACGGGCTGCCGACTGGATAGCTGTGGTCCAGATAGGGATACCGCCCATCGATGGCCCAGCGGCCGTAGCCGTCGTAGGGGCCGTAGCCGAACCAGCCGTTCCGCGTCTGGCTGTAGGCCAGATCCAGCCGGCCAGTCTCTCCGACCGGGATCGAGACGCCCACGGCCACCTGGCTGAGGTCGTTGGTGCCGATCGATCCGCTGACGAAGCCGTGCATCCGGCGATCATCGACGGGCCCGTCCTCGGCGAACGCCTCGGTCGCTGGCGGTCGGGCCGCCAGCCAGCGGTCGATCTGTTGCTGGGTCGTCAGGTTGTGCGGCGAAATGGCGGCTGCCTGGCCGTCGAGGCTCGCGTCGCTTGTCGGACGTTCGGCCCCCAGCATAACGGCACCTGTCCCGATTGGCGCGGTCGTGACCACGCCATCCGGATCGCTAGCGGTCAGAGCGGCGGCGAGGCCAAGCGCGATCTGCATGGGCGGAACTCCTAACGATCCGTCAGCCTACACACGATTGCGGCGCAAGGGCGACCGCGCTGTTTCGCCGCCATCACGCCATCCCGTCGCCGCGTCCCAGCGGATCAGGCAGCGGACTGCCTTCCGGCACGAACCGTAATGCGACCGAGTTGATGCAGTAGCGCAGGCCGGTCGGCGGCGGGCCGTCTGGGAAAACATGCCCTTGGTGCCCACCACACCGCGCGCAAACTGTCTCGACGCGGACCATGCCATAGGATCGGTCCTCGATCGCACGAACGTGGTCCTCGCTGACTGGCTGGGTAAAGCTGGGCCAGCCGGTGCCGCTCTCGAACTTTGTTCCGGCGCGGAACAGCGGCAGACCGCACTGGCGACAGGCGTAAACACCAGCACGCTTCTCGCCCAGCAGCACGCCGCAGAACGGCGCTTCGGTGCCGTGGCTCAGGAGGACGCGCTTTTCCTCGGCGTTCAGATCGGCCTCAAGCGCGACGCGCTGGCCCTCGGACGGCGGGGTCAGGTCGAAGCCGGCGGCGGAGCGGTAGGGGACGGCTATGTCAGTCATGGACCGCAAATAGGAAGGGCCGGACGAGACTTCCACCCCGCCCGGCCCCGACTGTTTTCGCCCTCAGGCAGCGAGCGACCGCGTCGCGAGCGTTCGCGCCCTACTGGAACAGCGTGCCGACCCAGGCCCGCACGGCGGTCTCATCGGCCGGGTTGCCCGTGTAGGTCAGGCCCTGCGCCGGGGTGAAGGGCTGGTTGTTGCCACGCTGGCGGCTGGTCCAGGCCTTGTGGCCGTAGCTGAGATCCGAATAGTTCGACGGCAGGCGCTCGACGGTCGGCTCGATGAAGATCGAGTCGGTCGCCGTGGTCGAACCGGCGATGCGGACGTTCGGCAGGCGCGTCAGCAGATCGAGCGTATCCAGGCAGCCGCCAGAGCATCCCGCGTCGACCAGCACGACCACCGGACCCTGCACCGGGTTGGCGGCGCCCGTGTCGGCCACCGCGGCGCGGCCCGGCAGGGTGAAGGTCTGCTGACCCGACGCCAGGGCAGCGTCGAAGGCGGCGACGATCTCTTGAGTCTGCTGGATCACCGGGCCAGCTTCCTGGACGAAGCGCGGATCGGCCTGCATGCGGCCGAGGGTTTGGGCGTACCAGTCGCGGTTGCCTCGCGTGGCGCGGTAGGTGATCTCGCCAGCGGCCGGCTGGCGGCTGACCGTGAACTCCGGCGTCCAGATGCGGTTGGCCAGGCCATAGCCGCGCGCCGTCGACGTGTAGGCCGACGACCCGGCGGCCGCGCGAAGATCAAGGACAAAGCCCTGGGGTCCGCGAAGCGCAGCCGCCTGAGACTCGACCAGGCTGTTGAAGGCATCCCAGCCGGCGCTGTCGGCAAAGGAGTGAACACGAACCCAGGGACGGCCGTTCACCGTCTCGATGTTCAGCGGCACGGCCGGCGGCATGAAGACGGTGGCGCGGTAGGCCGTCTCGAGGACGCCCGGCGTGATCGGCACGGGACGCAGGTCCACGGCGCGTGGACGACTCCGACCACGCTGGAACTCGCAGGTCGAGGGCAGGCCCGACACGAACGGATTGTTCCGGTTCCAGAGGAGATAGGGAGCCGAGGTCACGCGACCGGCCTCGGTATCGAGATTGCCTTCCCAGCGGTCCAGCTTGGCGCGGGCGTATTCCTCGATCGGCGTCAGATTGCAGCTGACGACCACGTCGCCGACGCGCGGCGCGTTGCGAACGCCCGGATGAACGTAGGTGACCTCATAGCGTCCATTGCGCCAGCCCGTCGCCACGCCCGGCCAGCTGGTTCCGAAGTACGGCCCCAGACCTTCATAGGTCGGCGTGATCGCGATGTTGGAATCGCGGAAGCCGCCCGCGTAGTAGCGCATCAGATAGGCGTGGGCGTCACCAGAGTTGACCTGCCCGACGCGGCTCTGGGCATCGGCCAGGCCGGCGTCGATCCAGCTGCGGAAGGTGTCGCCAGCGGCGCCGGGGATGACCGCGGCAGGGTGGTTGGCACGGAGTTCGTCACGAGCGGCCTGCAGGTCCGTCTGGGCCAGGGCGCGGAAGTCCTGAGCGGAGGCGGCGGCGGCCGACAGCATGACGGCGGCAGCCGAAACGGCGGTCAGGAAGCGGTTCATCAGAGGGAAGCTCCAGGCGGCTGATCAAAGGTCGGCGAGGGTTAAAGCCGATTGGGAGCGACCTTGCCAAGCCAGAACGGCGAACGTGTGACGCTTCGCCTGAACGGGGAATGGCGGTGGCGTTCACTTTGGCTGCCCTGACAGGATCGGGCCGGTATGGACCGATGGCTCTTCACCGCCTACGAAACCGCCCATGTTTGACAAGATCCTGATCGCGAACCGGGGCGAGATCGCCGTCCGCATCATCAAGACGGCACGCCGTCTGGGCATCGCCACCGTGGTCGTTCACTCCGACGCCGACGCCGGGTCCATGGCGGTGGAGATGGCCGACGAGGCCATCCACATCGGGCCGTCTCCCGCCGCCGAGAGCTATCTGGTCCAGGACAAGATCGTCGACGCCGTGCGACGCTCCGGCGCACAGGCTGTCCACCCGGGCTTCGGCTTCCTGTCGGAAAACCCCGTCTTCGCGCGACGGCTGGAAGCCGAGGGCATCGCCTTCATCGGCCCGAACCCCGGGGCCATCGAGGCCATGGGCGACAAGATCACGTCCAAGAAGTTCGCTGCTGAGGCGGGTGTCTCGACTGTTCCCGGCCACATGGGGCTGATCGAGACGACCGAACACGCCGTCGAGATCGCGCGCCAGATCGGCTATCCGGTGATGATCAAGGCCTCAGCCGGCGGCGGCGGCAAGGGCATCCGCGTCGCCCACTCCGACGCCGACATGGCCGAGGGCTTCGCCGCGGTGAAGGCCGAGGCCCTGACCGCCTTCGGCGACGATCGCGTCTTCCTCGAGAAGTTCATCGTCGACCCGCGCCACATCGAGATCCAGGTGCTGGGCGACAAGCACGGCAACATCGTCCACCTGTTCGACCGCGAATGCTCCATCCAGCGCCGCAACCAGAAGGTCATCGAGGAGGCCCCCTCCCCCCTGCTGGATGAGGCCACGCGCGAGGCCATGGGGGCCCAGGCCGTGGCCCTGGCGCGGGCCGTGAACTACGACTCGGCCGGGACGGTGGAGTTCGTGGCCGGTCAGGACCGCAGCTTCTTCTTCCTGGAGATGAACACCCGACTGCAGGTCGAGCATCCAGTCACAGAACTGATCACCGGCGTCGATCTGGTCGAGCAGATGATCCGCTCGGCGGCGGGCGAGCGCCTGCCGTTCACCCAGGACCAGCTGGCCATCAACGGCTGGGCCATCGAGAGCCGCATCTACGCCGAGGACCCTTATCGCGGCTTCCTGCCCTCGATCGGCCGCCTCGTTCGCTACGAGCAGCCGGAGGAAGGCGAGCAGGACGGATACGTCGTCCGGAACGACTCGGGCGTCCGCGAGGGCGACGAGATCTCCATGTTCTACGATCCGATGATCGCCAAGCTGAACACCTGGGCCCCGACCCGGATCGCGGCGGTCGACGGCATGCGACGGGCGCTGGAGGACACCCACCTGGCGGGCGTGGGGCACAACGTGCCGTTCCTCGCGGCCGTGATGGATCAGGACCGGTTCCGGTCGGGGGCCCTGTCGACCAGCTACATCAAGGACGAGTTCCCGGAAGGCTTCAAAGGCGTGGCGCCGGACCGGCGCCGCCTCGACGTCATGATCGCCGCCGCCTGCGCCATGAACGAGATCGCCGCCGAACAGTCCGGCGATCCGTCCGACCGCACAGACTGGATCGTGCTCGTCGACCGCGAAGCCCATGGCGTCTCGCTGGGCTACGACGAGGACGAAGTGCTGACGCTGGACCTCGCCGGGGAAGACCGGGCATTGCGCCTGTCCGACATCGACTGGCGCCCCGGCATGGCCCAGTTCCGGGCGGTCCTGGACGACCTGCCCTTCACCGCCGAGGTCGCCCGCACCGCCGACGGCTGGACCGTGCGGTCGGGCGCCGCCAAGGCGCGCGTCCGCGTCTTCACCCCCCGCCAGGCCGAACTCTTCGCCCGCCTGCCCGAGAAGGCGGCGGCAGACACCTCCAAGCTGATCCAGTCCCCCATGCCCGGGCTGGTCGTCTCGATCGCCGTGGAGCCCGGCCAGGAGGTCAAGGCGGGCGAGACGGTGGCCATCATCGAGGCCATGAAGATGCAGAACATCCTCAAGGCCGAACGCGACGGCGTGGTGAAGGCCGTGGCGGCGAAGGCGGGTGATCCGGTGGCGGCGGACGATGTGCTGGTCGAGTTCGCCTAGGCGATCCTAGAACGCGCTCTCGCCCGTGATCGCGCGGCCCAGGATCAGGGCGTGGACGTCGTGCGCGCCCTCATAGGTGTTGACGGTCTCCAGGTTCATGGCGTGGCGCATGACGTGGAGTTCGCCGGTGATGCCGGCGCCGCCGTGCATGTCGCGGGCCTCGCGGGCGATGGCCAGGGCCTTGCCGCAGTTGTTGCGCTTCATCATCGAAATGGCCTCGGGCACGAAGGCGCCGGTGTCGAGCAGCCGACCGAGCGCGTAGGCCCCCTCGAAACCGAGCGCGATCTCGGTCGACATGTCGGCGAGCTTCTTCTGCACAAGCTGACGCGACGACAAGGGCCGGCCGAACAGCATGCGCTCGGCGACGTAGTCGCGCGTGGCGTGCAGGCAGAATTCGGCGGCCCCCATGGATCCCCAGGCGATGCCGTAGCGGGCCTTGTTCAGGCAGGAGAACGGCCCGCGCAGGCCCTTCACCCCCGGCAGCAGGTTCTCTTCCGGCACGAAGACGTCGTTCAGGCCGATGTCGCCGGTGATGGAGGCACGAAGGCTCAGCTTGTCGCCGATCTTGCCCGTGGTGAAGCCGTCCATGCCGCGCTCGACGATGAAGCCGCGGATGACGTCATCCAGCTTGGCCCAGACGATGGCGAGGTCCGAGATCGGCGAGTTGGTGATCCAGTATTTGCCGCCGTTCAGGCGATAGCCGCCCTCGACCTTGACCGCCCTGGTCTTCATCGAGCCGGGGTCCGATCCACCGTCGGCCTCGGTCAGGCCAAAGCAGCCGACCAGCTCGCCCGCCGCCATGCGGGGCAGGAAGCGCATGCGCTGTTCCTCCGACCCGAAGGCGTAGATGGGATACATGGCGAGCGACGACTGCACGCTCATGGCCGAGCGGTAGCCGCTGTCGATCGCCTCTATCTCGCGCGCGATCAGGCCATAGGCGACGTGGCTGGCCCCGGCCCCGCCGTACTGTTCGGGCAGCATGGCCCCCAGAAAGCCCATCTCGCCCATCTCGGTCATGATGGCGCGGTCGAAGACCTCATCGCGGAACGCCGCGACCACGCGCGGCAGCAGCCGCTCGCGGGCATAGGACCGCGCCGCGTCACGGATCATCCGCTCGTCGTCGGTCAGGCGACCGTCCAGATCAAACGGGTCATCCCAGCGGTAGGTCTGGGTCGAATGCGCGCTGCCGTCAGCCATCAAGGCCATCCTTCGTCGTTTCACCGGCGGATTTGCCTTGGCAAGCCCGCAAGAGCAACAGGAGGATTGCTTCTAGGCGGCGCGTGCGACGACGCGGTCCCGACCTGCCGTCTTGGCTGCATAGACGCCTTCATCCGCGCGCTTGAGCAGCGATTCTGGTGTATCCCCGGGGCCCGCGCAGGCCGCAACGCCAATCGAGGTCGTCACGGTCAGCAGTTCTCGGCCGCCCATCACCCGGAACGGGGTTGAGCCAACGTCGCGGCGGATCCGCTCGGCGATGCGCCGTGCGTCCTCCATGTCGGTTCCGGGCATCACCACGACAAACTCCTCGCCGCCGAGCCGACACGGCAGGTCAACAGCACGGACATTGGTCGCCAGACGCACCGCGAACTCACGCAGGACCTCGTCTCCGGCGTCGTGACCGAAGCCGTCGTTGACCGCCTTGAAGTGATCGATGTCGAGCACCAGCACCGACACAGGCTCCCCGCCCAGGGCCGCACGACTGACAAAGGCCTGCAGCTGACCCGCCATGTAGCGACGATTGTGCAGACCAGTCAGGGCGTCAGTGACGGCCATCTCGAGGCTGTAGTCCAGCTTCTCGCGCAGGAAGTCCGTGTAGCGTTTCCGGCGCACCTGGGTCCGCGCCCGGGCGGCCAGCTCCTCCGGATCCACCGGCCTGGTCAGCAGGTCTGTGACGCCAAGGTCCAGCGCCTTCACAAGCCGCGGTCGATCAGCGGGATCGACAACGGCCAGAATGGGCAGGTGACGTGTGCTCTCTGTCGAGCGAACCTGGGCCACCAGGCGCAGGCCGTCGAACTCGGAAGCTGCGACGTTGACGATCAGGAGGTCGTTCAGGCCCCGGGCTGCCGCCAACCCCGCCGTCGGGTCGCTCTCGACGATCGGTCGGTGTTCCTTGGACAGCACCTCGACCATCTTGGCGGCCTGGCGGGCGTTGTCATCGACGATCAGGATGCGGCCGCCCGAGCCCTTGAGCTTGCCAGCCTTGTCGGCGCTGACGCCCAGACGACGACTCGACTCCTCGCGCTCACGCAGTTCGTCCATGATCAGCTTCAGCCGCGTCAGCGACTTCACCCGCGCGAACAGCAGCACGTCGTCGATGGGCTTGGTGACGAAGTCATCGGCCCCGGCGTCCAGCCCGACGATCCGGTCCTCGCGGCCGTCCAGAGCGGTCACCAGAACGACCGGGATGTGCGCCGTGACCGGGTCAGCCTTGATCCGGCGGCAGGTCTCAAAGCCGTCCATGCCGGGCATCATGACATCCAGCAGGATAATGTCGGGCTTTTGCTCTGCGGCGACACGGATCGCTGTCGGGCCATCGGACGCCGTCAGCACCTCATAGTACTCGATCGTCAGCTTGGCTTCGAGCAGGCGGACGTTGGCGTCCACGTCATCGACGACCAGAACACGCGCGACCATCGGCTCAGCCCACCATCACAGGCTGATTGAGGTGCTTTTTCACTGTATCAAGAAAGTGCATCACCGAGATCGGCTTGGAGATGTAGGCCTCGCAGCCTCCCTGCCGGATGCGCTCCTCGTCGCCCTTCATGGCGAAGGCGGTGACGGCGATAACCGGGATGTGCGCCAGTTCCTCGTCGTCCTTGAGCCACTTGGTGACCTCCAGACCGCTGATCTCGGGCAGCTGAATGTCCATCAGGATCAGGTCGGGCATATGCTGGCGCGCCAAGGCCATCGCCTGCAATCCCTCGCGGGTCTGCAGGGTCTGGTAGCCCTGGGAATCGAGCAGATCATGAAAGAGCTTCATGTTCAGCTCGTTATCCTCGACGATGAGGACTTTCTTGGACATCACCACCCGGTGTTCGGCGCGCGGCACAATGGGCCGACTTCGGTTCCGAACCTACCGATCCAGTCTTAAGTTGGCGTGAAGCGGGCGCGGACCCACGCCGGGGCAACACCCAAGGTCCGCGACCCCTGTCTTGGGAAGCGATGAAGAGCATCTGCCGCGAGTGTCTGTGGACCGGTGACGAGGCTGTGGCGCGATGCCCGGCCTGCGGATCGCCGCGCGTGGCATCGGACCCGGAACTCGACCAGATGTCGATCGCCCACCTGGACTGCGACGCCTTCTACGCCTCGGTCGAGAAGCGCGACCGGCCGGAGCTGCGCGACAAGCCGGTCATCGTCGGTGGCGGCGTGCGCGGCGTGGTGACTACCGCCTGTTATATCGCGCGGCTGTACGGCGTCGGCTCGGCCATGCCGATGTTCAAGGCGCTGAAAGCGTGTCCAGACGCGGTCGTCGTCAAGCCGAACTTCGCCAAGTACACGGAGGAGTCGCGGCGCATCTTCGCCATGGTGCGCGAGCTGACGCCGCTGGTGCAGACCCTGTCGCTGGATGAGGCCTGGATCGACCTGTCGGGCACCGAGCGGCTGAACGGCGGCCCACCGGCGTTGCAGCTGGTCCGATTGCAGAAGCGCATCGAGGCCGAAACCGGGCTGACCGTCTCGATCGGCCTGGCCCCCAACCGCTTCCTCGCCAAGATCGCTTCGGAACTGGACAAGCCGCGCGGCTTCTCGGTTATCGGGGGGGCGAACGCCCAGGCCCTGCTGGCGCCCAAGTCCGTGCGGGTGCTGCCCGGCGTGGGACCAGTGTTCGGCAAGACCCTGGTGTCGGACGGCTACGCCACGGTCGGCGACTTGGCGGCGGCGGATGTGCGCGATCTGGTGAAGCGATACGGTGAGACGGGTCTGCGTCTGCACGACCTCAGCCACGCCCGCGACGCCCGGTCGGTGAACCCTGAGCACGACCGGCGCGGCATGAGCGCGGAGAACACCTTCAACACCGACCTGACGACGGCCGACGATCTGGAAGCCGAGCTCTGGCCCTTGTGCGAGAAGGTGGCGTCCAAGGCCCGGCGCGACGGCGTGGCCAGCCGGGTGATCGTGCTGAAGCTGCGGCGCACGGACTTCAAGATCGTGACCCGCCGCAAGACCCTGCCCGAGCCGGTGCAGACCGCGCGCGCCCTGTTCGCCGTGGGGCGCGAGCTGCTGAAACCAGAGCTGGGCCGCCCCTATCGGCTGATCGGCATCGGCATGGCCGACATCCACGACGCCGAGGACGTGCCGGAGGGCCTGTTCGCCTCGGACGAAACCAGGGCGTTGAAAACAGAAACCACCATCGACGCGCTCAGGGCGAAGTTCGGCGCGGGTGCGGTGGTCGCTGGGCGGGCGTTGAAGCGGCCTTAAGGCTCGGCCGTTAGGATGAGCGCATGTCCTCATTCGTCGACAAGATGCGCCGCCGGGCCGGGCGGTGGCTGGAGCAGAGGCCCATGCGCGTCGCGCCGGAGCGCGGCGTCTTCAGCCTGTCCTTCGACGACATCCCCGAGACCGCCTGGACCGAGGCCGGGCCGATCCTTGCCGAGCACGGTGTCAAGGCAACCTACTACGTCTGCGGCGGGCTGGAGGGCGGCGAGAACCTGGGCCTGCCCCAGTTCACCACCGCGCACCTGCAGGCCCTGTTCGAGGCCGGCCACGAGGTTGGCTGCCACACCTTCAGCCACCTGAGCGCCCTTCGGGCCACGCCGGGCGCCTATGCCGCCGATCTGGATCGCAACGCCTATTGGGTGGCGGAACGGCTGGACGGCCATGTGATGACGACTTTCGCCTGGCCCTATGGCGACGTTTCCCTGACCGCCAAGGCCGTCGCGGCCGAGCGGTTCAAGCTGGCGCGCGGCGTGCGGGACGGGGTCAACACCGGTCGCGCGGACCGGGCGGCGGCGCAGGCCATCGGGCTCGAGAGTCGCCGGTTGCCGGGCTACGACTTGGAGGCGTTGATGGCCAAAGCCGCGAACGAGCGCGGCTGGCTGATCGCCTATGGCCACGACGTGATGGACGGGCCGACGCCGTACGGCTGCACGCCCGACGATCTGGACCGTATGATCCGATTGGCCAAGGCTGCGGGGCTCGACATCCTGCCCGTCGGGCAGGCTCTGGCGCGGATGAACTGACGTCAGGCCAGAGCGTCGCTTATTTTCGACGCCGTCGCCTTCAGCTGGTCTAGGTCCGCCATGCCGCCCTGGCCGTGGCCCTTCAGCGGGCGGTCGGCCCAGCGCGGGATGACGTGAAAATGCAGGTGGAAGACGGTCTGGCCGCCCGCCTCGCCGTTGAACTGCATGATCGAGACGCCGTCGCAGCCGAGGGCCTTGACCACGGCCTTGGCCACCTTCTGGGTCGCGGCGGCGAGGCGGCTCAGCACCTCGGGCTCGACCTCCAGCAGGGTGCGGGCAGTGGAGGTTTTCGAGATGATCAGGACGTGCCCCTCGGACTGGGGGAAAACGTCCATGAAGGCCAGGACGTCGTCATCCTCGAACACCTTCACGGCCGGCATCTCGCCGCGCAGGATCTTGGCGAAGACGTTGGACGGGTCGTAGGGGGCGTGCAGCGTCATACGGAAGTTCAGGCGCGCGCGGCACCCCTCGCCTGCTCCACGCCCAACGCCTTGAGGGCCGTGGCCGCGATGTGTTCGGCGTTCAGGCCGGCCTCGGCGTACTGGGCGGCGGGCGCGTCCTGATCCTGGAAGACATCGGGCAGGTGCATGGTGCGGACCTTGAGCCCTGCGTCCAGCGCGCCCTCGGCGGCCAGGAACTGGAGCACGAAGGCCCCGAAGCCGCCCATGGCGCCTTCCTCGATGGTGATCAGGGCTTCGTGCTCGCGCGCCAGCCGGGTGATAAGGTCGTGGTCCAGAGGCTTGGCGAAGCGGGCGTCGGCGACTGTGGCCGAGATGCCGTGGGCGGCAAGAAGCTCCGCGGCCTTCAACGTCTCCTGCAGACGGGTGCCAAAGCTCAGCAGGGCCACGGCCGTGCCTTCCTTGATGATGCGGCCCTTTCCGATCTCAAGCGGGGCGGCCAGATCGGGGATCTCCACGCCGACGCCGTCGCCGCGCGGGTAGCGGAAGGCCGACGGGCGGTCGTCGATCTCGCAAGCCGTGGCGATCATGGCGGCCAGATCGGCCTCGTCGGCAGCGGCCATCAGGACCATGCCGGGCAGTGCGCCCATGTAGCCGATGTCGAATGAGCCCGCATGGGTGCAGCCGTCGGCGCCCACCAATCCCGCCCGGTCCATGGCGAAGCGAACCGGCAGTGACTGGATCGCCACGTCGTGTACGACCTGGTCGTAGCCGCGCTGGAGGAAGGTCGAATAGATGGCGCAGAACGGCTTCATGCCGTCCGCCGCCAGACCGGCCGCGAAGGTCACGGCGTGCTGCTCGGCGATGCCGACGTCGTAGGTGCGGCTGGGGAAGGCCTGGCCGAACAGGTCCAGACCCGTGCCCGAGGGCATGGCGGCGGTGATGGCGACGATCTTGGGATCACGCTCGGCCCGCTTGATCAGCTCCGTCCCGAACACCTTGGTGTAGCTCGGCGCGTTGGAGACGGCCTTGTTCTGCTTGCCCGAGACCACGTCGAACTTGACCACAGCGTGCAGCTTGTCGGCGCTGCTCTCCGCAGGGGCATAGCCCTTGCCCTTTTGCGTCACGACATGGACCACCACCGGGCGGTCGGTGATGTTGGCGGCGTTCCTGAGGATGGGCACCAGGTTGTCGAGGTCGTGACCGTCGACCGGCCCGATGTAGTAGAAGCCCAGCTCCTCGAAGAAGGTGCCGCCCGTGATCATGCCCCGGGCGTACTCCTCAGCCTTCCTCGCTGCCTCGCGGAAGGGACGCGGCATGTGCTCGGCGACCTTCTTTCCGAACTGGCGGAAGTTTTGATAGGCGCCGCCCGAGACTTGCTTGGCCAGATAGGCGCTCATGCCGCCGACCGGCGGGGCGATCGACATGTCGTTGTCGTTGAGGATGACGGTCAGTTGGCCGGTCGTCTCGGCCGCATTGTTCATCGCCTCATAGGCCATACCGGCAGACATGGACCCATCGCCGATGACAGCCACGACCTTGTTCTTCTTGCCCTGCTGGTCCCGCGCCGCGGCGAAGCCGAGCGCCGCAGAGATAGACGTCGAGGCGTGGGCCGCGCCGAAGGGATCGTATTCGCTCTCGGCCCGCTTGGTGAAGCCCGACAGCCCGCCGCCCTGGCGCAGGGTGCGGATGCGGTCGCGACGCCCGGTGAGGATCTTGTGCGGATAGCATTGGTGCCCGACGTCCCAGATCAGGATGTCGTCCGGCGTGTTGTAGACATGGTGCAGGGCGACCGTCAGTTCGACCACGCCCAGACCGGCCCCCAGATGGCCGCCGGTGACGGAGACGGCGTCGATAGTCTCGGCCCTCAGTTCATCCGCCAGCTGCTTCAACTGGGCGATGTCGAAGCCGCGCGTGTCGGCGGGGTACTGGACCTTGTCGAGAAGCGGCGTGTCGGTCATCGGGACGGCGGAGCCTTTGGTTTCTTGTCGATGGTGCCGACTTCGACGAGCCGGCGTCCTCCCTGTCAGGACCGACGGTTTAGCACGAAGTCCACGCTCGCCTTGAGGTTTTCGGCGTCGACGCCGAAGACGTCCAGATGCGCGCGGGCCTGATCGGCGAGGTGCG
>JAIERG010000232.1 GCA_019747095.1 Caulobacteraceae bacterium
TACCCCCTCCCCTTCCTGGGGTGGGACAGACCGCGCCGTGGTCTGGGGGGGGCCCCAACGACCGGGCCCCGTCGGCGAGGCGCAGCCGAGCCCGGGTGGGGCCGTCCGAAGCATCCTCGTTGTTCTTTTCGACCCCACCCGGACTGTCGCTTCGCGCCAGTCGTCCCTCCCCATGAAGGGGAGGGAGAACGCTTTCCATCCACCGCGCGACGCGCCACTCTTCGCGCAGACCCGTGGAGACTTCCCAGATGCGTCCAACGATCCTCGCCGCCGCCCTGCTGGCCCTCGCGCCCGCCCAGGCCCTCGCCCAGACCGCGCCAGAGCCGACCCCCGCGACCGCCAACGCGGCCTATGCCGCCGACGTCGCCTCGGCCGACGCCATCCTCGCCGCCCTCTACGCCGTCATCTCCGGCGACGCGGGCGTGGCCCGCGACTGGGACCGCTTCCGCAACCTGTTCCACCCTTCGGCCCGGCTCATGCCGACGGGCCAGCGCGACGGCGTCGGCGTGCTGACGCCGCTCACACCCCAGGACTACGTCGACCGCGCCGGTCCCACCCTGGCCCGCGACGGCTTCCACGAGCGCGAGATCGCGCGCCGGACCGAGACCTTCGGCGCCGTCAGCCACGTCTGGTCCACCTACGAGGCCCGCCGCGCCCTGACCGACGCCCAGCCCTTCCTGCGCGGCGTCAACTCCATCCAGCTGTTCAACGACGGCGCCCGCTGGTGGATCGTCAGCGTCTACTGGCAGGCCGAAACGCCGACGCTCCCCCTGCCACCCGAATACCTGCCGGCCTCCTGATCGGCACCGTCAGCTTCCGTCCGATTGACCCTCACCGAACGGCGTGATCCTGTCGGCTCAACGGCAACGCTTCTGGGGAGGAAGCTCGATGACCCTGTTCCGCACCACCGTGCTCACGGCCGCGCTCGTCGCTTCCGCCGGCGCAGCCTCCGCCGCCCAGCAATGCGGCGCGACCACCCATTCGGTCTATGGCGAGACCCGGGCCTATTTCCAGAACAGCCTCGGCGCCTGTCGCCCCGACGGCTACTGCTCGGTGGTGCTCGCCCTCGCCGATCGCACCGGCGAAGGCGTCTATGCCCAGCAGCTCCGGATCGCCCGTCCCACGCCGGGCGCGGACCATGTCGTCGAACTGGTCGCCGTCACGCCCATGAACGCCGGGGACGCCCAGCCTCAGTCGCTGTCTTTCGGCCGGCGCCCCATCGACCTGACCGGTGTGGCCTCCATCCCCTATGGCGAGACCAATCTGTTCCGCATCACCGACGCGGCGACCGTCTCGGCCATCGTCTCGGGCGCCCGCCGCTCCAACAGCATGCGCTGGACCTATCAGTCCCAGTCCGGCCCCGCCGAGGCCTGGTTCGCGCTCGGCGGCGTCACCCGCGCCCTGGCCTGGATCGACTGCATGGGCCGCCGCTAGACCGGTCGGAACCGCGCGCCGGGCAGCATGGGAAACGTCACCAACGACACCTCCCACAACTCCACGCCCGACAGCACCCTCAGCCGCCCGTCCCGTCGCGCCTTGCCCGTCCTGAACCCGATCGACAGCCCGTCCAGCGCGCCCGCCCGGCTCAGCGCCTGGGCATAGCGGGCCTCGGCCGACCAGTCGGCGATCCGGCCCCGGACGAACAGGCCGCGCTCGTCCTCGACGATCTCGTCCCAGACCCCGACCACCGCCCGGGCCTCGTGCTGATGCAGCATCCGCACCCCGCCCGCCCCGGTCCGCCTCAGGCTGTCGACGAAGGCTCCCTTCGCCACCACATCCCCGTTCAGATCCGCCACGCCCCACAGCGAGGCATAGCCGTGGATCAGAAGCGCGCCATCCCTCTCCCTCCCCCTCGGGGGAGGGCAGGCGCGTAGCGCCGGGTGGGGGCGGCAAGGCGATACAGAGGCCATGTCGAAATCCGGTTCACCCGGGCTCCCCACCCGGTCTTCGCTTCGCTTCGACCACCCTCCCCCGCCGGGGGAGGGAGAGGCACGGTCGCCCCCCTCACCGCCTCGCCTCCAGCCGCGTCTCGATCCGGACCAGCGCCGCCCGCGTCGCCTCGCCCTGCGCCTCCAGTCGCGCCAGCCGTTCGGCCACCAGCCTCTGCTCGGCGACCCGCTCCTCCAGGGTCCCGATCCGCGCCGCCGCGCCCCCGGCCCACACCAGCCCCGCGATCGTCTGCACCGTCAGCGCCACGCCCAGAGCCGTGGCCAGTTTCCGGATATCGTCCATGTTCCGCTCCTTCGTCGCGAGGGAGTAGGGAGTAGGGAATAGGGGCGGGCGGGCACCATCGAGCGCCAATCCCGACACCCCACGCCCTACGCCCCACTCCCTACTCCCTACTCCCTACTCCCTAAGCCCTATCCTCCCCCCACTCCCGCCATCCGCCGCCGCTCCTCATCCGTCAGGAACGACGCCGCGTTCAGTCTCGCCCACAGCGCATCGCGCTCGGGCTGCAGGGCCGGCAAGGCGTCCAGATCAGCCATGATCTCGACACCCTGAAACCGACCGGCCAGCCATCCGGTCAGCGCGCCGGCCGTCTTCCTCACCAGAGGCACCACCGTCCCCCGCCAGAAGGCCGCATTGGCCTCGCGATAGTTGGCGTAGGTCGCATCGCCCGGAATCCCCAGCAGCTGCGGCGGCACCCCGAACGCCAGGGCGATCTCCCGCGCCGCGGCGTGCTTGCCCTCGATGAAGTCCATGTCCGCCGGGCTCATCGTCATCGGCTTCCAGTCCAGCCCGCCTTCCAGCACCAGCGGCCGCCCGGCATTGCCCGCCCCTGCATGCGCCTCGGCCAGCTCGGCCTTCAGCATGGCGAACTGCGCCTCGGTCAGCCGCTCTCCGTCCCGGCTGTCGAACACCAGCGCCCCGCTGGGCCGCGCCGCATTGTCCAGCAGCGCCTTGTTCCAGGCCCCGGACGCATTGTGCACGTCGATGGCGAAGGCCGCCGCCTCGATCGGCGAAAATCCGTAATGATCGTCCGTCGGGTGCCACAGCTTCAGATGCATCACCGGCATCCAGCCGTCCGCCGCGCGCCCGATCCGCGTCGTCCGTCCGCTCACGGAATACTCATAGGCATCGGGCCATCCCGCCCTGCCCGGCACCACCGCGACCCGGTCGGGCCTCAGGGTCCACAGTTCCTCGACCTCCCCTTCGCCCACGGCTTCTGCATAGGCGTTCCCCGCCGTCTGCAAGGCACCGTACAACCCCTCCAGCCACTCCGCCCCGGACTGCTCCGGATTGGGCTTCTTCAGCAGCCGCGCGACCCGATGCCCGTCATCCCGCGCCCCGTCCACGAACACCGTAAGCGGCGTCGCCGCGCAGGCCTCGGCGATCATCCGCACACAGCGATACGCGACCGCGTTCTTGCCGAACCCCTCGCTCGCCAGACTGGCATAGTCCCTTGGCGTCCACCGCGGCCGCCCCGCCCCGGTCAGGGCGATCAGGGGCCCCGCCCGGCTGTCCTTCACTTCAGGCACGTCTCTGCGCCCCCGCCCGAAGGGCCAGGTCATCATCGCCATCTCGGCTCCTTGCTCTTGGGGGTTCAGGCGATCCGGCGACGGATCAGGGCGGCGATCTTGCCATAGCCCTGGGTCGAGGGATGCAGGCTGTCGATCATGTCCCCGGCCGCCGTCGCCTGCGCCAGCGTCCCCAGCGCCAGCCCCAGATCCAGCGGCGCGACCAGCCCGTTTAGAGTCGCCAGATCGCTCAGGTATTGCGCGAACGCCGGCCGGTTGCCGCTGCCGGTGTTGATCGGCACGCACAGCAGCACATCGGCCCCGACCGCCACGGCCCGGTCGATCACCGTCTGCACCGAGGCCTTGAACGCGCCCTCGGCGGTCGGCACCCCCCAGTCGTTGATCCCGACGTTGTAGACCACGAGATCGGGCTCCAGCACATCCAGCGTGTCGGCCACCCCATAGTTGGCCAGCACGAAGTCCGCCGCCTTCCAGCCGGACACGCCGGCGTTCATCACGCTGACGCCCGTGCCGGCATCGTAGCAATCCAGCCCCACGTGACCGCTGCTGTTCAGCGCCACCAGCGACACCGCATGCGCTCCGCGCCCCAGCCCGGCCTGGGCACAGGTCACGGTGCGCTTGCCGACCGCGTTGCCGAACGCGCCCGTCACCACCACCGGTGTCCCCGCCCCGATCGTCACCCTCAGCGACGTCGTGCCGTACAGAAACAGATCCACCGCCTCGAACGGCAGCTGCGGGGTAAAGGTCATCGGGTTCGCCGTGACGGTCAGGTTGCGATAGAAGCCCCCGCCCAGACCCTTGGTCACATCCGCGGCCCAGCCCACGCCCCGGACCATGCGACTGTCATAGGTCGCCCCGATCCCGGCGTCGGAGAAGAACCCCGTCTCACGCGCCCCGCGCCAGCCCATCTGCTCGGCCAGCTGCCGGGGCCAGGCGCCCTGACGTCCGGGCGCGCCCCAGCCCGCCGTGGTGGAATCCCCCAGACAGACGATTCTCGCCCGCCCCAGCCCGCTCTGCGAGCGCCTTACCGCCGCCGACCACCGGGGCAATCCTGGCGCGCTGAACCGCGCCGCGCTGGCCCCCGCCGGCGCGACCTCGGCCATGTTCAGCCCCGGCATCAGTCGAACAGCGCCACGATGGCCGTCGCTGTCGTCCCCGTCGCCAGCACCCGGCTGACCTGCACCGGCAGATAGCCGATGGGATGGGCGCTCAGCGTCACCGCCGCCCCGCCTCCCGCCGGCTGCACCCGCACATCGCCAGGCCCCCCGACATACAGGCTCTTGGCCACAGCGCTCAGATCGACGGTGTCGCTCGGCGTCACGGCTTCCGCCCGCCGCGCGGGCGCGGACGCGGATACGGCGTGCGCGGAATAGGGATCAGTGATGGGCATGGATCTCTCCTGCGTTCAATCAAAGGTGGTGTGTGCCCAGGGAGTAGGGAGTAGGGAGTAGGGCGTAGGCAGAGAGGGGTCGGGCATGGGTGAGAGCGTTCGGAGCTATCGCGACCTGGAAGTCTGGAAGCGCGCCATGGATCTTGCGGTCGCGACCTACGATGTGACCCGGGCGTTTCCTCGCGAGGAGCAGTTCGGGCTGACTTCTCAGGCTCGCCGGGCGGCGACATCGATCGCGGCCAACATCGCCGAGGGCTATGGCCGAGCGACCCGACCCGCCTACGTCAGCTTCCTCAGGATTGCCCAAGGCTCATTGAAGGAACTGGAGACGCATCTTCTGATCGCCCAGCGCGTCGGCCACTGCACGTCGGCCTCAACGGATGCTCTCTTGTCCCGCACCGACGAACTGGGCCGCATGCTTCGCGCCCTGATCGTTACGCTGACATCTACGAAGCAAGCCTGACCTACTCCCTACTCCCTAATCCCTACTCCCTACCCTCTCACCCCACCCAAACCCTCGGCATCCCCCGCGCCTTCAGCAACAGTTCCGTCAGCGCCCAGACAAGCGCGTCGGCCCGGTCCGGACTGCGCCGCGTTTCCTCCGAGCCGAGCCCCATCAGTTCCTCGCTCAGCTCACGGAAATCCCCGCAGTGGACCACCCGCCCCTGTTCATACAGCGTCGCCACCGGCTCGGCCCGGGCGCGCTTGCTGCGGCTCGCATGGACCAGCCGGATCGGGGCCATGCACCCCGCCTGCTCCAGCACGGTCCGCACCATCTCCCCGCCCTGGTTGGCCTCGGCCACCACGGCATGGGCTCCGAATTCCTCCGCCACCGCCGCCACGCGCCGACCCCAGCCCAAGGGCGTCAGCCCCCGCGCCGACCGGTCGGCCAGCACATAGCCCCGCCCGTCCGCTCGCCCGGCCACGATGATCCCGCAGGCGTCGCCGTGCGCGCTCGCCGGCGGATCGACCGCCACGATCACCGTCTCCAGCCGCCCGGGCCGCTGGCCCTTCGCGCGGCTCAGATCCCCGGCGCGGAACAGGGCGCCCTCGGCCTCGACGACCAGCCCCTCCAGCTCCTGCGCCTCCAGCCGCGTCCCGCCATACAGGCGGCGCAGGTCCGTCAGGAACCCCGGCGACAGGTTCTTCGCGTTCAGCGCCGTCCCGCCCCGGCTGGTCTCCAGCCCGGGCCTTCCCTCCGCCATCAGCCGCCTCAACGCCGGAATGGACCGGGGCGTCGTCGTCACCACCAGTCGTGGCGCACTGCCCAGCCTCAGCCCCAGCCTCAGGTTCTCCAGCACCCGCTCGGGCTGGCGCCAGGCGCAGAACTCATCGGCCCAGGCCGCATGGAACTGCGGCCCTCTCAGACTGTCCGCGTCCTCGGCTGAAAAGGCATAGGCCACGCTCTGATTGTTCCAGACCAGCCGCTTGCGCCCGCCTTCCCAGCGCGGCCGGTCGGCGTCGGCGGCGATCGTCTTGATGCCCGACGGCCCCTCGACCATCACCTCGCGCACGTCGTGCAGGGTCGAACCGACCAGGGCCAGCCTCAGCCCGCCGGTGTTCCTCGCCAGTTCATGCAGCCAGAACGCGCCAGCGAACGTCTTGCCCGCCCCCCGCCCGCCCAGCATCAGCCAGGTGCGCCAGTCCGTCTTCGGCGGTTTCTGGTGGGGTTCCAGAAACGGATTCTCCGCCAGCCATTGCAGCAGCGTCTCCGTCTCCGACATCGCCGCCGCCCTCGCCACGCTCGATCTCGGCGGCAAACTGGTCGTATCGCTCCATGACCCTGGCGCGCAGGGCTTCCAGAGCTGCGGGATCATCATCACGGCGTCCGCCCATCTCGTCCTCGGGTTGGTCGTCCTCCGGGTCCGGCCGCGCCGGCCTGATCGCTTCAATCGCCACGACCGCGCGCGCCATATTGGCGATGGCGCGCACATGACGATCCAGCGCGGCGACGTCTTTCTCCGCCGTCAGCGCCCTGCCGAGCTTCTCCTCGGCGATCTCGATCATCCGACGCTGGTGCATCTTGCGCTCTTGGGCCCAGTCGTCGGCGCCCGCCGCGACCGCTTCGGCCTTCACCTGATTTCCCGACATGCCCACATCATAGGGGATCAGCGTATGCGGGCGCGTTCAGCGCGTCAGAAATCGATCGCCCACTGATTTCTCAGGGGAATTCGGCGCGAGTTTGCCTAATTGGAAAAAATAGCGAAGGCCGGCGACGCTCAGGCCGCCGCCGCCCGCCCCGCTCCCGTCCGGGCCAGGGCCTGGGCCATCGCCTCGACCAGCTCGGCCACCTGGATCGGCTTGCCGACATGGGCGTCCATGCCCGCCGCCTTGCAGGCCACGACCTGCTCGGGCTGCACATTGGCCGTCAGGGCGATGACCGGAACCTGGCCCACCGCTCCGGGCAGGGCGCGGATCGCGCGGGTGGCGTCCATCCCGTCCATGACCGGCATGTGCACGTCCATCAGGATCAGGTCGTAGCCACCCCCGGCCACGGCCTGCACCGCCTCGGCCCCGTTTTCCACCGTGTCCAGCTCGATGCCAAAGGCCTGCAGGATGATCCGCACCAGCTCCCGGTTGGGCGCGGCGTCGTCGGCCATCAGGACCCTCAGTCCTGCGGGCAGTCCGGCCACGTCCTCGGTCTGCGCCACCTCGGCGGTCTCGGCGACGGACAGCGGCAGTTCGAACCAGAAGGTCGAGCCCTCGCCCGGCCGGCTGGTCGCGCCGATCTCGCCGCCCATCATCTCGATCAGGCGGCGGCTGATCGCCAGCCCCAGCCCGGTGCCGCCATAGACCCGCGTGGTCGAGGCGTCGGCCTGGGTGAAGCGGTCGAACAGGGCGTCGATCTTCTCGGGCGAGACGCCGATGCCGCTATCGGTCACCGCGACCCTCAGGCGTCCGTCGTGCCAGCGGCTTTCCAGCCGGATTTCGCCCGAAACCGTGAACTTGGCCGCGTTCGACAGGAAGTTCAGCAGAACCTGCCGGATCCGCCCTTCGTCCCCCATCAGGGCCGACGGCAGGCCCGCGTCCAGATCCAGCGTCAGCGCCAGTCCCTTGGTCTGGCATTGCGGCTCGATGATCGCGGCCGACGACCGGGCCATCTCGGCCGGGTCGAACGGACGCGGATCCAGACCGGCGGCGTCCGCTTCCAGCTTGGAGTAGTCCAGAATGTCGTTGATGACGCCCAGCAGGGCATCGCTGGCCGTGGCGATCCGGTCGACATAGCGCCGCTCGGCTTCGGGCAGGGCCGGGCTGTCGCGCAACAGGCCCGAGAAGCCGATGACGCTGGTCAGCGGCGTCCTCAGCTCATGGGACATATTGGCCAGGAACTCGGTCTTGGCCCGGGCGGCGTGCTCGGCGGCATCGCGCGCCGCGATCAGCTGGTCTTCCAGCGCCTTGGTCTCGGTGATGTCGCGGACCACGTCCTGGAATTCCACCGGGCGTCCGTTCTCGTCACGGATGACCTTGGGATGGGCTTCCAGCCAGATGGTCTCGCCATCCTTGCGGATGGCGCGATAGGGGATGCGGGCCGAGGGTTGATCCACCGAGGCCCGCGCGCACTCGACGAAGGCCCTGCGCACCCGGTCGACATCATCGGGATGCATGAAGGCGCTGAACGGCCGCCCCAGCATGTCCTCGGGCCGGTAGCCCATCAGACCCTCGATGGCGGGCGACAGGTAGCGGAATATCCCGTCCAGCCCATAGGTCGCGATGACGTCGGTCGCATTGTCCGCGAGCAGACGGTACCGGGCCTCGCTCGCCCGAATGACCTCCTCGGCCCGGACCCTCTCGGTCACGTCCTGGAACACGCCGTACAGTGCAACGGGCTGGCCGTCCCGCCACTCCGAGCGACATCGGGACATCACGACCCGCTCCTGGCCATCGGTGCGGATGATCCTGAGCTGGAACTCGCCGTCTTCGCCGGTCTCGATACAGGCGCCGATCGTGTCCCGGACCGTCGGCTGGTCGTCCGGGTGATAGAAGGCGACCGCGTCGCCATAGTTGGGATCGAACGTCTCGCGGGTCACTCCGTGAATGCGATAGACCTCGTCGGACCACTCGACCGCGCCGGTCGAAAGGTCCAGCTTCCAGCGCCCGACACCGGACATCCGCTCGGCCAGACCAAGGGTGCCCAGCTTCTCGTCGATCACACGATAGGCCTCGGTCTGGTCCAGGATGTCCGCGGCCATGCCGGCCAGCAGGCGCAGCTGATCCAGCGCCTTGGGGGTCGGGCTGGCGAGCGGCCAGGGCGCCACCACCGACAGGGCACCGACCGTGCGGCCATCGTTCAGGGTGATCGCCGCGCCCAGGTAGGACCGGATGCCCTCGGGGCCTTTGACGAAGGGGTGGTTGCAGAAGCGCGGATCGGCCAGCGCGTCTTCCACGACAAGCACGGCTCCCGGTCCCATGGCGGCCAGGACCGACGATACGCTGGCGTCACGGGCGATCGACGGTTGCCAGTCGCCGGCGTTCGAGCGAAGCACGGCCCGGTCGCCATCCAGTGTGGAAATCACCACGATCGGCGCGTCGAACATCGACCGCGCCAGCTCGACCAACCGGTCGAAAGCCGCCTCGTGGCCGTTCAACGCCTTGCCCGAGTTCGTTCCGCCTTTTGTCATGCGGTTCCTCCCCGGCCCTGCCTACATCAGCAGGTGCGAAGGTTTGGTTAGCGGCCAGGTTCGACCCCGCGCTCCTCGACCCAATCCGAGGCTTCGTAGTCCAGGGCATCCTCGGGATCGGCCAGCCCCTCTTCCGAAATGGTCTGTCCCCGCACCGAGACGCCCGCCCGGTGCACGCTTTCCGGATCGCCCGACACCAGCGGATGCCAGCTCGCCAGCCCCCGTCCCTCGTGCAGACGGCGATAGGCGCAGGACTTGGGCATCCACTCCAGCGCCTCGATGTTCCACGGCGTCAGCTGGATGCAATCCGGCACATGCTGCTTGCGGTTGTCATAGTCCGAGCACCGGCAGGCCTGGCCGTCGAACAGCTTGCAGTGGACCTTGGTCGGAATGACCTCCCCGGTGTCCTCATCCTCGAACCGGATCAGGCAGCACAGCCCGCACCCGTCGCACAGGCTCTCCCACTCCTCGCGGGTCATCTCCTCCAGACGCTTGGTCTGCCAGAAGGTCATCAATCCTCCCCCGCCACTTCGCGGGGGAGGGGGACCGCGCGAAGCGTGGTGGAGGGGGCGGACGCGTGCGAGACTTCAGCCATGAGAGCGCCCGTCCTTACCCAGAAACGCGCCAGAAGTCTCCGCCGCGCGATGACGCCGCCCGAAGCGGCACTGTGGGCCTACCTTCGCCAGCGCGTGCCCGGCCGCCCGAACTTCCGCCGCCAACACCCCGTTGGTCCCTACATCATCGACTTCTTCTGTGCCCCCGCGAAGCTGGCGATCGAGATCGACGGCCGAGTGCATGAAACAGCCGACAAACCGGAAAAAGACGCACGCCGAACCGCCTGGCTGAACGCCCAAGGCATCGAGGTTGTCCGCATCCCCGCCGCCGAGGTTCTTCGTGATGCGGCCGAGGTCGCCGAGGGTGTCCTGCAGATCGCCAGACTTCGCGTTGACCTTACTGATCCTCCCTCGTGAGCGCAGCGAAACGGGGGAGGGGGACCGCGCGAAGCGGGGTGGAGGGGGCGGACACATCGACTCTGCGTCCTATAGCGCACACGCTGCTCATCCCCTAAATCACTCCTCTTTCCGCCCCCTCCACCCCGTCGGCCAAGCGGCCTCCGCGGTCCCCCTCCCCCGCTGCGCGGTGGAGGATTTAGGTTGTTCATGGCTCCCCGCTCTTCCGCCCGCCCTCCCCTCGTCGCGCTCAAGGACGTCCGCCTCCAGGACGGTCAGCGTCCCCTGTTCGAGGGCGTCGACCTGGCCATCGAGCCGCGCACCCGCTCCTGCCTGGTCGGCCGCAACGGTGCGGGCAAATCCACCCTTATGAAGCTGGTCATGGGCCTGATCGAGCCCGACAGCGGCGACCGCAGCGTCCAGGCCGGCACCCGCTTCGCCTATGTGCCGCAGGAGCCGCTGATCGTCGGCGAGACCCTGCTGGACTACGCCTCATCCGGCACGGCCGAGCCCTGGATGGCCGAGGCCTGGCTGACCACCTTCGGCATGGATCCGAACAAGTCCGCGCAAGGCCTGTCCGGCGGCGAAACCCGCCGCGCCGCGCTCGCCAAGGCCTTCGCCGAGGAGCCAGACCTGCTCCTGCTCGACGAGCCGACCAACCACATGGACATCCTGGCCATCGAGCTCCTGGAAAAGGAGATCATCGCCGCCAAGTGCGCCGCCCTGATCGTCAGCCACGACCGCGCCTTCCTGAACCGCGTCACCCAGTCCTGCCACTGGCTGGAACACAGGAAGGTCCGCACCCTGAACAAGGGCTTTGACGCCTTCGACGACTGGGCCGCCAAGGTCCAGGAAGAGGAGGCCGAGAGCCTCCGCCGCCTCAACAAGCGCATCGAGGCCGAGACCTACACCTTCTACCGCTCCATCACCGCCCAGCGCACCCGTAACGAAGGGCGCGCCCGCGCACTGGAGGCCATGCGTCAGGACCGGGCGATGCGGGTCAAGGACCTGCCCCGCGAGATCCAGCTCGGCGTCGATTCCGGCGTCACCTCGGGCAAGCTGGTCGCGGACCTGAAGGGGGTCTCCAAACGCTTCGGCGACCGGGTGGTCATCAAGCCCTTCACCACCCGCGTCATTCGCGGCGACCGCCTGGCCATCGTCGGCCCCAACGGCGCGGGCAAGACCACCTTGGTCAAGATCCTGCTGGGCGAACTCGCCCCCGACGAGGGCACGGTCAAGCTCGGCGCCAACCTGGAGCCCGTCTATCTCGACCAGTCCCGCGAGGGCCTGAAATCGGACATGACCTTGTGGGACGCGCTGACGCCGGGCGGCGGCGACTCCATCTTGGTGCGCGGCCATTCCAAGCACGTTGCCGCCTACGCCAAGGACTTCCTGTTCTCGGAAGCCCAGCTGCGCCAACCGATCTCGACCCTGTCGGGTGGCGAGCGCAACCGCCTGCTGCTCGCCCGCGCGCTGGCCAAGCCCGCCAACATGCTGGTGCTCGATGAGCCCACCAACGACCTGGACATGGACACGCTCGACAAGCTGGAGGAGCTGCTCGACGGCTACGACGGCACCCTGATCCTGGTCAGCCACGACCGCGACTTCGTCGACCGCTTGGCCACCTCGACCATCGGCATGAACGGCCGGGGCGACATCGTCGAAACCCCCGGCGGCTGGACCGACTTCATCGGCCAGAACCCGGGGTTCCTTTCTGCGTCTCCCTCCCCTTCATGGGGAGGGACAGGCGGCGGAGCCGCCAGGGTGGGGTCCGTCCGTTCGAACCCCACCCCGGCCGCTGACGCGGCCACCCCTCCCCACAAGGGGGAGGGAGACACATCGCGAAAACCGGCCAAACTCTCCTTCAAGGACACCCACCGCCTCAAGGAGCTGGACGCCCTCATCGCCGCCCTGCCCGCCGAGATCGCCGCCCACGAGGCCCGTCTGGCGGACGTCAACTTGTACAGCCGCGACCCCTCGGGCTTCGACGCAACCATGAAGGCGCTGGACGCCGCCCGCGCCAAACTGGACGCCGCCGAGGAGGAATGGCTGGAAATCGAGGCCCGGCGCGAGGCTCTGGCCGCCGGCTGAGCGGAAACTGTGGACAAGCCAAATCCCTGATCCGCAATCGCGAATCTGATCTGTCCACTGATCTTCACAGGGTTATGCACCGGGCCCCGGGCGATGTTGCACAGCGGGGCGAATTCGGGCGCTTGCCGTCTAACGGATTTGGCGCGAACGTCAATGGGCCGAGGGACACGGCGGCGCGGAAATCCGGTGAGAGCCGGAACGTCTAGCGGGTCGGTCCGGCTCTCTGACCAAGGGTTCCAAGCCTCTTCGGAGGACGCGGAAAGCCCGGGCAGGGCCCAGGCCCCAGACCTTTAGCGTTTCGGCGCGGGGTGGACGGGAACCAGGCCGGGATCGATGAACGACGCCGGGGGCGAAAATCCTCTGCGGACCGGCATCGGACAGGAGCCGCCAGGATACAGCCGACCGTCTTCGGGGTTCGCCCCGCGGGCGCCCAGGCCAGGGTCCTGAACCTCAAGGGCCAAGTCCCAACCCGGACTTGGCGAGGGGACGCGAGTACCGGTTCGACCGGGCTTTCGTCCCCTCGCTCAATTCTGGAGTGCCTTTCTCCCTCCCCTTAATGGGGAGGGACAGGCGGCGCAGCCGCCAGGGTGGGGTCCGTATGGACACCGCACTCCGCACACTCCACCCCCACCCGACCTCGCCTCCGGCTCGGCCACCCTCCCCATGGAGGGGAGGGAGAGGACATTGCGTCCGCTTCCCATCTTTTCCGGCACAGCCTAGGGTCCGGCCATGCCGCCGTCATCGACTCATGGGCTCGTCAGCCGCCGCCTGATCCTGGCGGGCGGGATCGCTGTGACGGCGCTGGGCGCAGCCGCCTGCTCCAGCTCCGAGGCTCCCGTCGACGAACAGGGCCGCATCCGCATCCGCTTCGCCACCGACTGGCGCGCCCAGGCCGAGCACGGCGGTTTCTATCAGGCCCTGGCGTCCGGGGCCTATGAGCGGCGCGGCCTGAACGTCCAGATCATCCAGGGCGGCCCCGGCGTGAACGTGCCCCAGCTGCTGGCGTCGGGCGCCGTCGAACTCGGCATGGGCTCCAACAGCTTCATCCCGCTGAACCTGGTGGCGGAAGGCGCGCCCGTGAAGGCCGTCGCCGCCTTCTTCCAGAAGGACCCCCAGGTCCTGATCGCCCATCCCGATCCGGCGCTGGAAACCATCGCCGATCTGGCCGGCCGGCCCTTCCTGCTGGCCGATGCCTCGATCACGGCCTTCTGGGTCTGGCTCAAGGCCAAGTATGGATTCACCGACGATCAGGTCCGCAAGTACAACTTCAACCCGGCCCCCTTCATCGCCGACGAGCGCGCGGTCCAGCAGGGCTACCTGACCTCCGAGCCCTACACGATCCAGAAGGAGGCCGGCTTCGAACCCCGCGTCTTCCTGCTGGCCGACGAGGGCTACCCCTCCTACGCCACCATGGTCCTGTCGCCTGACGCCTTTGCGCGGGACAACGCCACGGCGCTGCGGTCCTTCATCGCCGCGTCGGTGGAGGGCTGGCGCGACTACATGCGGGGCGACCCGTCGGCCGCCAACGCCCTGATCCGCGAGGCCAATCCGGAAATGACCCAGGACGTGCTGGATCAGGCCCGCGCCAAGCTCAGCGAATACGGCATCGTCGATTCCGGCGACGCGGCCCTCTATGGCCTGGGCGCCATGACCGAGGATCGCTGGCGCCAGTTCTTTGACGTCACCAGCCAGGCCGGCGTCTATTCGGCCGACCTCCGCTGGAGGAATGCCTTCACCGACGCCTTCCTGCCGGGCCGTGGCTGACACCCCTCTGGCGCGCCTGGCCGGAGCCGTCGTCCGCTACCCCGGCCGCGCGGCTCTGGGCCCCATCGACCTGGCCGTCGCCCCGTCCGAGATCGTCGCCCTGGTCGGAGCGTCCGGCGCGGGCAAGTCCACGGCGCTGCGTCTGCTGGCCGGGCTGGAGACGCCGGCGGAGGGTTCGGTCACCCGTCCGGACGCCGCCGACAGCACCGGCTTCGTCTTCCAGAGCCCGACCCTCATGCCCTGGGCCGATGCCCGGACCAACGTGGCCTTGCCGCTCGAACTGTCCGGCATCCCGGCCGCCGAGGCCCGCCGTCGCGCCGACGAAGCCCTCGCCGCCGTGGGGCTTGGCGACCGCACCACCGCCCGCCCGCGCCAGTTGTCCGGCGGCATGGCCATGCGGGTGTCGCTCGCCCGCGCCCTCTCGGTCCAGCCCGACCTGCTGTTGCTGGACGAACCCTTCGCGGCGCTGGATTCCATCACCCGGCGCGGCCTGATCGAGGACCTGCACCGCCTCTGGTCGGCCCGACCCTTCGCTGCCGTCTTCGTCACCCATGACGTGGAGGAGGCCGCCTATCTGGCCAGCCGCGTCGTCGTCCTGTCGGCCGCCGATGGCCGTGCCGTGGCCGACCTGCCCATGCCCGGTCCCTTGCCCCGCCCAGCCGACTGGCGGCGCGACCCCGCCTTTCGGGAAGCCGTCGAAGACGTCGCCCAGGCCCTCGCCGCCGCCATGCCGGAGGCCGCATGAACCGCGTCCTCTCCGCCCTGCCCGGCCTCGTCCTGACCGCCCTGCTGCTGGCGATCTGGGAGGTCGCCTGCCGGGCGCTCGCCGTCCCCGTCTACTTCCTGCCGCCGCCCAGCGCGGTCGCCCTCGCCCTGGTCGAGAACGCCCCGGTGCTGGCCGGCTCGGCGCTCCAGACCTTCTGCATGGCGTTCCAGGCCCTGATGGTCGCCACCGTCCTGGGTGGAGGCCTCGCCATCGCGGTCTCCCTCAGCCGCCCGGCCGAGCAGGCCGTGGCCCCGCTGGCCGTGGCGCTGCAGGTCACCCCGGTCGTGGCCATCGCGCCTCTGGTGCTGATCTGGGCGGGGCTGGACCACGCCGACCGGGCGGTGATCGCTCTGGCCGCCGCCGTCGCCTTCTTCCCCATCTTTTCGGGCGTGCTGACGGGCCTGAAATCCGCCGATCCGGACCTGGAACGCCTGTTCGACCTGCACGGCGCGACCCGGCTCCAGCGCCTGAGCCGCCTGCGCCTGCCGTCGGCCCTGCCCTTCGCGCTGGAGGGCATCCGCGTCGCCGCCGGACTGTCGGTCGTGGGGGCCGTGGTGGCCGAGTTCGTTTCTGGCTCCGGGGCCACGCAAGGGCTCGCCTGGCGCCTTCTGGAGGCTGGCAATCGGCTCCGCACCGCAGAGCTTCTGGCCGCGCTCGTCTGCCTGGCCGTTCTGGGCCTGCTGCTGAACGCCGCCACCACGGCGATCCAGCGCCGGGTCATGGCCTCTCGAGGCTGACTCCCCTTAACCCGCGTTAGTCCGGGGTTAAGCCGCACAACGCTAGGGTCAGCCCCAGTCCGCCATGGACCGGAGCTCCCCCTTGGCCCATCCGCCGCACGATCGCGACCGCAAGACTGTCCAGACCGCAGGCCTGGGCCTTGCGACCGCCCTGGCCTGCCTCGCGCTCGGCAGCGTGGCCGAGGCGCAGACGCAGGCCCCTCCCACAGGCCCCCGCTATCTGTCGTGGGCGAACCGTACGACCTCGACCACACCGCCGCGCATGACACCGGCCGCGCGGGCCGACATCCTGCCGCGTCGGGTCGCGCCGTCGCAGGGCCTTGCCCGGCCGCAGATGCAGCCCTTCAACCCGCCGCTCCCGATCACCGAGGGCGGCCTGACCCCGGCCAGCGCCTGGATCGGCCCCAGGGTCGCCCCGTCCTTCGCGCCGGGCAATCCGGACCCCCTCGCCTACGCCACCACCGAGCTGGCCGCCGCTGCGCCGCCGCCTCCCCCGCCGCCGACCCTGGGCGCGCCGGTTCGCACCGCTTCGGTCACGCCGCCTGCGCCCGTTACACAGCCGGTCTATGCCCCGGCCACGACTCCGGTTCCCACGCCGACAACGGCCAGCGCGGGCGACCCGATGGCCCCTCGACCGGACGCCCCGATATTCCGCCTTCGCGCGCAGGGCGCGGCCCCCGCAGCCGAGCCGAGTGAAGCGACCCCCTCGACTTCAGCGCCCACGGAACCGGTCCAGCAGGCTCCGGTCCAGACCAGTGCCGCAGGCCAGCCCCCGGCCCGCTACTATTCGGTCCACCGCGCGGCCGGCCGTCAGCCGGACCCGACCGTCATGCCGGACCCCGTCTTCTTCGACAGCGTGGCCCTCGACCTGGCCGCCCCGCCCGAGATCGAGCCTCCCCGACGCGACGCCCAGGGCCGCCGTATCCCTGTCGCCAATGCCGACCCGAGCCTGCCATGAGTGATGTGCCCGTCATTGATCCTCCGGCCGAAACCGGTTCGCGCCTGCCAGACCTCGTCCTGCTGGCCCAGGAACAGTCATCGGAAAAGCGCCGCGCTCTGCTGCGCGAACTGACCGATCATTTCTTTGGCTCGACCCAGCGGACGGCCGCGGAGGACAGCCTCTACGATTCCGTCCTGACGGATCTGACCGCCGAGATGGAAACCGCCGTCCGGGCGGAGCTGTCGGGTCGTTTCGCCCTGGCCCCCGACGCGCCGCGCGGCCTGATCCGGCGGCTGGCCAATGACGAAGCCAGCGTGGCCGAGGCCGTGCTGCGCGCCTCCACCGTGCTGACCGACGAAGACCTTCTGGGGGTGGTCCGGACCAAGGGGCAGGATCACCTGCGGGCCGTATCCCAGCGCACGACCGTTTCGGAGGCCGTGTCGGACGTCATCGTCGAACGCGGCGACGACAACACCCTGGGCACCCTGCTGCGCAACGACGGGGCGCGCCTGTCACGGACCGCCAGCGAGACCGCGGTCGAGCGCGCCAAGGCCAACCCGGCGCTTCACGCCGCCACGGTTCATCGCAAGAGCCTGCCGCCGGATCTGCTCAACGAGATGTACTTCGTGGTCGAGGCCCGCCTGCGCCAGAGCATTCTGGAGCGGAACGCCTCCATGGATCCCGCGCTGCTGGAAAGCGCGCTCGCCGCCGGTCGCGCCCGCGTGGCGACCAGCCACGGCGACCTGCCGCCCGACTATGCCGAGTGTCTGGCCTATGTCGGTGAACTGAAGGCGGCCAACCAGCTGACCCCGCAGATGCTGGCGCGGTTCCTTCGCTCGGGCAGCAAGACCTCGTTCCTGATCTCGCTGGCGCAGCTGGCCGACGTCGACTTCCACACGGCCGCGTCGATCGTGGAGAAGAAGGAACTCGACGCCCTGGCCCTCATCTGCAAGGGCGCGGACCTGGATCGGGCCCTGTTCCTGACCTTCGCGGTGGTGATCCTCAACACCGAGGAAAACGCCATGGGCAAGGCCCACAGCTACGCCAAGATGTACGGCGAGCTTGAGCGCGATGTCGCCCTGCGGACCCTGCGCTTCTGGAAAATGCGCCGGAGCGCCGAGGCGGCCTGACCTCACCCTCCCCCGACGCAAGGCGAACGGGGGAGGATTTCGCCAAGCCTACTTCTTGGCGCGGCCGGCGCGGGCGGGTTTGCGGCCGCCCTGGCCCAGACCCATCTGCTTGGCCAGGTCCGAACGGGCCTTGGCGTAGTTCGGGGCGACCATGGGGTAGTCCTTGGCCAGGCCCCACTTGGCGCGATACTCTTCCGGGCTCATGTCGTACTTGGTGCGCAGGTGGCGCTTCAGCGACTTGAACTTGCGGCCATCTTCCAGGCAGATCAGGTAGTCGGCGCTGATGGACTTGCGGATCGGCACAGCGGGCTCCTGGGGCTCCGGCGCCACCTCCACGGTGCCCGTCGAAACCTGGCTCAGCGCCGCGTGGATGTTCGAGATCAGGCCCGGCAGCTCGGCGGCCGAGACGGTGTTGTTGCCGACATAGGCCGACACGATGTCCGCCGTCATTTCCAGCAGTTCGGAGCGGTCTTCAGGTCTTGAGGCGTCCACGAGCGTTTCCTTGTCTTGAGACTGTTCGCACTAGGGCGATCGAGACCCGCGCTGATAATCAGGTTCGACAGACAAGGCAAATGCTTTGCGACAACAGGTCAGCCCGACTGCCTCTACGCAAAACAGTCTTTCTACTGCTGTGATCGACCGGGAGGCTTCAGCGACCGAAGTCTTCCGCCAGCGCCAGCATGGCGGCTCGCTCCGGGGCGGAGTATTGATCCAGCGCCTCTTCGTCGCCTTCACGGATAGCCTTGATCAGGGCTGGCGACATCGCCGAGGAGAGGGACCAGTTCCAGTAACGCAGCACAGTCTGGGCACGATCGACGGCCAGCATCTCGAAGATCATCTGCACCCGTGACCAATCGGGATGCGGCTCTCCGGCGGCGTCGGCGAGCGGCCGCCGCAGGGATCGCCACAGGTTTTCCAGATCGAAGCGGGTCATGCCCGTGGCCTTGCACAGGATCGCCAGGGGCTCGCCGCCCGCATCGCCCAGAATCTTGGCGCCGGTCAGGGGCTTGATGCCCGCCAGATAGGCCATCTCGGCGGCCAGCCCGGACGTCAGACCCCCCTTGGCGGCTTCGGAGACGGCATGCTCCAGGTTGTCGTAGGGGCTCTTTTCGATGGCCGCGCGGTTTCTCTGGCGCCGCTCGATGAACTGCAGGGCCTTGCGTGAGACCGGATCCTGCCAGTTCTCTGCCGCCGCCATGCCGAACACGTCCTCGGAGACCTCCTGAAGCACCTCGCGGGAAACGGCGAACCTCTGAAGAATGGTCTTCCTGTCTTCGGGCCCACACCACCAGAACATCACATAGGCCCCGGAGGGCCGGAGCTCAGGCCGGCGCAGCAGATGTTCGCACAGCTCGGGGGCCTTGCGGCTCAGGCTGACGACGGCATCGATGCCCGGCTGGGACAACTTCGCGGTCGTGTTGCGAAGCAGGGCCTGGATCACCTCGGGTTCGTCAAAGGCGATCAGGCTTTCCGTGACGACTTCGGAGATGCCGCGACGACCCGCCATGATCAGCCGATGCTCGGTCCCGGTATCGGCGGCGCAGGCGCACAGGTCCGCGTCGTTGAGAGCCAGAGACCCCTCGATCAGGGGCTCTGCGATCTCGGGGTCGTCGCGCAGAAGGAGCCGCAGCAGGCTGTTGGGCAGTTCCCCAAGAGGTGTGAGGCGCAGGGCCACACGCTTGCGCTCCTCGGGAGCGGCGAGGCGCAGCATCTCGACCAGAAGGTCACCGGTCATGGCCCGTTCGAAGGCGTTCACCCGGCTGGCGGGCAGGGACACGACGTCGGCGAGCCGCTTCAGCAGCGCGGCGCGCGCGCGGAAGCTGGCTTTCGCGGCCTCTGGGGGCGGGACGGGCGCCGGTTCGGACATGTCGGCGAGCACGGTACCGGGGTTGGGTTAACCGGCTGTGACGGCTTGGCTCTTGACCGGACGCGTCCGCGATCCGCTAAGACTGGGGCACACGGCTCAACAGGGAGGGCAGGAGACCAGCCATGACGCAAGCCTCCGGCAATCCAGAGCCCCCGAAAGACGGTTCCTCCCAAGGCCTGAACGACCTCGGTGAGGATACGACGGGCTTCGGACAACTCGAGCTCAGAACGGTGAAGGACAGCCTTCTGCGGCCCGCGGTCGTGCTTGAGGCCTATATGACCCGGGGCCCAACGGGCGGCGGCCAATACGCTCGGCCGATGCGCCTTTATCTGACCCTGTGCGGCATCCTGATGCTGCAGCTCTTCGTCATGGGCGGAACCAGCATGATGCTGTCTGGTCTGACGCCGGAGGTCATCGACCCCCTGATCGCCTCGTCCGGAAAGAGCGCCGAGGGTTTTCTTTCCGATGCCGACAACTGGATGTCCCTCGTCCTCGTCCCGATCACGGCGGCCTTTTACGCCCTCGTCGCCGCCCCTATTCTCCGCTGGTGGGACCCCCAGGATCTGGGTTGGCGCAAGGCGTTCCGGGCGACATTCCATTATCTCAACGTCTGGACCATTCCCTTTCTGCCCATCGGGTTTCTGGCCTATCTGCCCCAGTTCGCACTCTGGATGACCCCGCTCATGGTCGCCCTCGGCGTCGTGGCTTTCCTGCGGGCCGGTAAGGGCCGTTGGTATGTGTCGCCCCTGGCAGGCCTCGGAAAGGCGGTCGCAATCAGCGTGGTCACTTTTCTGGCGTCCCTCATCGCCAGCCTGCCGGTGATGGTGATCGGGATTGCCGGAGGCGTCTGGGGCTGAACCCGCCCTACAGCCCCTCGAACAGGGCCGTGGACAGGTACCGCTCGGCGAAGCTGGGGATGATGACGACGATCGTCTTGCCGGCGTTTTCGTCCAGCGCGGCCTGACGGAAGGCGGCGGTCAGGGCGGCGCCTGAGCTGATGCCGACCGGAATGCCCTCGACGCGGGCGACCTTCCTGGCCATGTCGAAGGCGTCCTCGTTGGAGACCTGCTCCACTCCGTCGATCACAGAGCGGTCGACGACGGCGGGGATGAAGCCCGCGCCGATGCCCTGGATCTTGTGCGGGCCGGGCTCGCCGCCCGACAGGACCGGCGAGGCGGTCGGCTCCACCGCGATCATCTTCAGACCCGGCTTCTTCGCCTTCAGCACCTGACCGACGCCGGTGATGGTGCCGCCGGTGCCGACGCCGGAGATGACGATATCGACCGCTCCGGCCGTGTCGTTCCAGATCTCTTCGGCCGTCGTCGCGCGGTGGATGGCGGGGTTGGCGGGGTTCTCGAACTGGCTGGGGCTGACCGCGCCCGGCGTGCGTTCCAGCAGCTCGGTGGCCATGGCGATGGCCCCCTTCATGCCCTTCTCCGCCGGCGTCAGGACCAGCTCGGCCCCCAGCAGGGCCAGCATCTTGCGACGCTCGATGGACATGGACTCCGGCATGACCAGGATCAGGCGATAGCCCTTGGCCGCCGCGACGAAAGCGAGCGCGATGCCGGTGTTGCCGCTGGTCGGCTCGATCAGGACGCCGCCGGGCTGAATGCGGCCGTCGGCCTCCAGAGCCTCGATCATGGCGACCCCGATCCGGTCCTTGACCGAGGCGATCGGGTTGAAGAACTCCAGCTTGGCCAGAACGGTGGCCTTGGGGCCCAGCTCGGCCGACAGGCGCGGCAGGCCGACGAGCGGCGTATCGCCGATGGTGTCGAGGATGGAGGCATAGACCTTGCCACGGCCGGAGGTGGACCGGGCGTTCGGTGTCAGGTCGGACATGGGCAGAGCTCCGAGAGGTCGCGGGAGGAATCGACGTCCCTCGATCTAGGGAGCGGGGCGACAGGCGGCAATGTTGGCGTAACGGGAACGCATTGATGACCTTGGCGTTGCCCCGGGCACGGGCGCAGACTGGGCCCTTGAGGGGGCGGCAAGCTGCTGGATCATCGACAAGCATGAACGACGCGGCCGACTTCCTGAGCGACAAGGGGGAGATATCCGTCCTGATCCGCGATCACGACTGGAGCACGACCCCGCTCGGTCCCATCGCGACCTGGCCCCAAAGCCTGAAAACCGTCGTGGGCATGATGGTCGCCGCCCCGAACCCCATGGTGCTGCTTTGGGGATGGGAAGGCACGCTGATCTATAACGATGGCTATGCCCGCTTCGCCGGGCGGCGGCACCCGGAGCTGCTGGGCATGGGGGCCCGCGAAGGTTGGCCGGAAATCGCGGACTTCAACGACCAGAACATCCGTCGCGCCCTGGCGGGTGAATCCTGGTCCCTGACCCGCCAGGAACTCACGCTGGACCGGCAGGGCGTTCCAGAGCCCGCCTGGATGGATCTGGACTACACGCCGGTCCCTGATGAGAGCGGCCGCCCGGCCGGACTGATGGTTTTCGTGCGCGAGGTCACCGAACAGATCTGGGCCGAACGCCGCCAGGAGGCCGAACGCGACCGGCAGGACGCCCTGATCGCCCTGGATGACGCGCTCAGCCAGACCGATGCGCCCCTCGACATCGCCGAGCAGGCCAGCGCCATTCTGGGTCGCATGCTGGCCGCCGACCGGGTCGGGTACGGTGTCATCAATCCCGAAGACGAGACGATCGAAGTGGTCCGGGACTGGCGGGCGACGGCGGACCTGACCTCGGTCGTCGGTCTGCACCGGTTTCGCGACTATGGCCTGTATGTCGAGGACACCGTGGCCGGTCGTCCAGTGGCCATCTCCGATGTCCGCGCCGACCCCCGCACCAGGGCCGACCCGGCTCCGCTGCTGGCGCAGGGGATCACGGCCCTGCTGGATGCCCCCCTGCAGGAGGGCGGGCGCACCGTCGCCCAGATGCTGGTGCACTCCGCCACGCCGCGCCTCTGGACGCCAGACGAGATCGCCTTCGCCCGCGAGTTCGGAGAACGCACCCGTGCGGCCATCGCCCGGCGCGAGGCCGAACGCGACGCCGCCCGGCAACGCGATGAACTGCAGCGCCTGACCGACAGCCTGACGGTGCTGGTCAGCTTCGTCGACCGGGACCACCGCTATCAGCTGAACAACCGCGCCTATGTCCACTGGTTCGGACCCCAGGCGGAAAGCCTGGTCGGGCGACGCATGGTCGATGTGCTGGGTCGGGACGCCTATCAGAAGGCCCTGCCCCGCATCGAGGCTGCCTTGGCCGGCGAACATCTGACGTTCGAGGACCATCTGCCCTATGCAGGGACGCGCGGTCGCCATATCCGCGCAGACTACATTCCCCGTCGTGACGCGACGGGCGCAGTGGACGGCTTCTATGCGGTCGTGGCCGACATCTCGGACCGCAAGGAAGCCGAATTGCGCCAGCAGGTGCTCGTCGAGATCGGCGACGCCATGCGCGATCTGGCCGATCCCGCCTGTCTCGCGGCGCAGGCCGCCGAGGTGCTGGGGCGATTCCTGAAAGCGGATAGGGTCGGCTACGCCACCGTCGATATCGGTGCCGAGAGCATCCAGGTCGAGCAGGACTGGGTTTCGGACCGCGCGCAGTCGATCGCCGGCACCCTGAGACTGCGGGACTGGGGAGACTTCATCGACGACCTCAAGTCCGGCGTGGTCCTGCGGGTCGATGACGTTCGTGGCGACCCCCGGGTCGAGGGCGCGACCGAAAGCCTGGAGGACGCCGCATGCCGTGCCTTCGTCAACGTGCCGGTGCTGGAGGGCGGAGCGCTGGTCGCGATGATCTTCGTCAACCAGGCTGACGCGCGGGTCTGGACCGACAACGAAGTCGATCTGATCCAGCAGGTGGCCATCCGCATCCGCATCGAGGTCGAACGCGCCCGCGCGACACAGGCGTTGAAGGCCCTGAACGCCACGCTGGAGGAGCGTGTCAGCGAGCGCACCGCCGAGCTGATGCATGCGGAGGAGGCCCTGCGTCAGTCCCAGAAGATGGAGGCGATCGGCCAGCTGACCGGCGGCATCGCCCACGACTTCAACAACCTTCTGGCTGGCATCTCCGGCAGCCTGGAGCTGATCGAGAAGCGGATGGCCGAGGGGCGGCTGGCGGGCATGGATCGCTATATCCAGGCCGCCCAGGGGGCTTCACGCCGAGCCGCGATATTGACCCAGCGGCTGCTGGCCTTCTCTCGGCGGCAGACGCTGGACCCCAAGCCGACCGATGTGAACCGGCTGGTGTTCGGCATGGAGGACCTGATCCGCCGAAGCGTGGGGCCCAACGTCCAGGTCGCGATTGAAACGACCCCCGATCTGTGGACGACCCGCATCGACCCCTCACAGCTCGAGAACGCGCTTCTGAACCTGTGCATCAACAGCCGCGATGCCATGGTGCCAGACGGAGGGGTCCTGACCATCCACACCTACAATGCCTCCCTTGACGCCGTTGAAGCCCGGGCCCGCGACCTGTCGCCGGGCGACTACGTGAAGCTGTCGGTGACCGACACCGGCTCGGGCATGACGCCTGAGGTGATGGCCAAGGCCTTCGACCCCTTCTTCACCACCAAGCCGGTCGGTCAGGGGACCGGACTGGGTCTGTCCATGATTCATGGCTTCATGCGTCAGTCGGGCGGCCAGATCCGGATCGAGACCGAACCGGGCGAGGGAGCGACCATCACCCTGGCCCTGCCGCGCTGGCTGGGGCCCCTCGACGCGGTCGAGGCCCCCGAACCAGAAGCCGCCCCCGACGATCAGGGTCAGGGCGAGACCGTGCTGGTCATCGACGACGAGGAGACGGTGAGGATGCTGGTGATCGAGGTGCTGGAAGAGGCGGGCTACGTCGCGCTCCAGGCCGCCGATGGACCCTCGGGTCTGGCGATCCTGAACTCGGACGCGCGCATCGACCTGCTCGTCTCCGATGTCGGACTGCCCGGCGGCATGAACGGACGTCAGGTGGCGGACGCCGCGCGTCTGACCCGGCCCGATCTCAAGGTGCTGTTCATCACCGGCTATGCCGAGAACGCCGTGGTCGAGAGCGATACGCTGGAGCCCGGAATGGCGGTGATGACCAAGCCATTCCAGGTATCGGCCCTGGGGGCCCGCATCCGCGAGATGATCGAGGGATCGGGCTAGAGCCAGCCGGCCTGCCTGAGGTCTGCGATCCTCGCGCGCGAGACGGGGGCCTCGAGGCCGCCTCGAAGCCTGATCCGCCAACCGCGCCCTGCCGGCACGACGGCCTCGACCGCCCTGCGCGCGACCCACCAGGATCGATGCACGCGCAGGCCCTCGCCCTGGGTCAGTTCCGTGATCGCCTGGGCCATCGGCATGAGGATCAGTTCGGAGCCCGAAGGCGTGTGGACCCGCACATAGTGGTCCTCCATCTGCAGGCACAGGACGTCGGCCCGGGAAGGCCCACGGGGAGCCGGGGCCTCTCCCGGCTGTATCGACGCAGAAGCCTCGCCCAGGTTCCGCCGGATCAGGAGGGCCGCACCCACGGCGGCCGCGCTGAGGGTCAGGCTTTGCAGGTACCAGACCCCGAGGCCGACATACTCATCCACCCAGGGCCAGAGCGCCGTCGCGGCCACGCGGCTGACGGCCGCCACGGGCGCTGCGACCACGGCGGTCGCCACCGGGACCCAAAACCATGCCGGAACCCCTGCGCCACCGGCCGCCCGCGCGACCGCCGGCAGGGCGACGGCGTACATCAGGCTGGCGATCCAGAAGGTACCGGTGAAGTAGGCGATCCGGACAGGGGCGGAGCCGTTGTTGTAACTGCCGAACGGCCCGACCAGTCCCAGGAACACCCCGACCACGGTCGTCAACGCGACCATCACAAGCAGGCGCTTGAGACCCGGCGAGGAGGGCAGGCGAAGGCCGATCATGGCCGGACCATAGCCTTGCAATCTGTTCGGTCCAGACCCGCTGACCCGTTCACGAACCCGTTCGCCCATTGGCGAAGTCCGGCTGGAAATGCCGCGCGGGCCACGACCAGAAGGGGGTTACCGACCCCTCTGGACCGACTCCCATGACCCTTCTCAAGACGCTTCTTCGCCTCACGGCCTTCGCCGCAACGCTCGCCGCGGGCCCGGTGCTCGCCCAGTCCCCGGTGACCTTCCGGCCCCTGACGACGGTCGATCCTGCGGGGCCGCCGCTTGAAGGCGGGGTCTGGCTGCCGGCCAACGCGGAGCCCGGAAGGACCTATCCGCTGGTCGTCATGTCCCACGGCAACGGCGGCATCTACTCTGGCCACTCCGACACCGCCGAGGCCCTGGCAGCGGCCGGCTTCATCGTCGCGGCGGTCAACCACACCGGCGACAACTATCGCGACCAGAGCCGGGCCAGCGAGGTGATCGATCGCCCGCGCCAGCTCAAGGTGCTGATCGACCACATGGTTTCCGCCTGGGACGGTCCACCCGTCGACCCGGCGCGGATCGGGGCCTTCGGCTTTTCCTCGGGAGGCTTCACCGTACTGGCCGTGGCCGGAGGACGTCCCGATCTGCGCCGGGTCCTGGACCACTGCCGCGACCACCCCGACTTCTACGACTGCCGCCTGATCCGGAACCAGCCGCCCTCCACGGACCAGGCGGACAGGGCCTGGACGCATGACACGCGCATTCGCGCCGTGGTCGCCGCGGCACCGGCGCTGGGCTACACCTTCACGCGGGAGGGGCTGACCGATGTGACCCAGCCCGTCCAGCTTTGGCGGGCCGGGCAGGACCGGGTTCTGCCGCATCCCTTCTATGCCCAGGCCGTCCACGACGCCCTGCCGACCCCGCCGGAGTACCATGTGGTGGAAGCGGCGGATCACTTCGACTTCCTGCCGCCCTGCTCGCCGCAGCTGGAAGCCGCCGCGCCCATCATCTGCCAGCCCACGCCGGGGCTGGACCGTGCGACCTTCCATGTGACCTTCAACGCCGAGGTCGTGGCCTTCTTCACGCGGACACTTTCGCACGTTGAGCCCGCCAACCCCGCACGCTAGGTCCAAGGCGATCCCCGCCTGGTGAGACCGATGCCCCTGCGCCTGTCCCGTCTGAACAAGAGTTTCCGGCTGGACGGACAGGCGATCGCGGTCGAGCACGAGGTCTTCGTCGAAGGCAGCCGGTCGGCCCTGAGCGTCGACGGTGCGGAGGTGGCGAACGACCGCGTCGAGAAAGACGACCCCGACCCGCTTCGCCATCACAGGCTGGCCTGGACCCGGCCCGATGGTCAGGTCCTGGAGGTCGAAATCGGACCGGCCACCACCTGGGCCTATGGCCTCGTGGCGCGGCTGGACGGTCGGGCCGTGTACGAAACCCATCCGGGCAAGACCCTGGGGTACGGACCCGGGATCAAGAAACTCACGGCCTGGGCCGAGACCGAGAACACGCCGGAACAGAAGGCGAGGGCCGAGGCGGCGTGGAAACGCAACTGGCCGTCGCTGGCCACCGACCTGACGCTGGGCCTCGTTTTCTTCTTCGTCGCGCGCGAGTTCGGCCTTGTGACGGCGGCGCTTGGCGGGGCCGCTGCGGCCATCGTGCTGTGGGTCGTCCAGAAGATGATCAAGGTCGACCTGCTGGGCGGTCTGGCGGTCTTCGGCATCGCCATGAGCCTGGTGTCGGCCGCCTTCGCCCTGATCGTCCAGGACGAGCGGATCATCCAGTATCGCGGCACCATCCTGGGCATCATCGGGGCCATCCCCTTCCTCGCGGACGGCTATCTGGCCAAGGGTCAGAAGCTGGCGGTGCGACTGGCGCGCTACCTTCAATTCCCGGTCGATGCCGGGCGGCTCGGCATCGGCATGGGGATGATCGGCCTCGTCTCGGCGGCCATGAACGCGGTGGCGGCCCTCTTGCTGTCCCGGGACGCCTGGCTGGTGTTCACGACCTTTCTGGACATGCCGATCCTGATGGCGCTGTTCCTGGTCACGCTGCTGTGGGTCAGGAAAGGCCAGGACGCGCGGACCTACTGAGGCGGGATCACCCTTCGCTGACCCCCGACGCCGCCGCGAGACCCGACAGCAGCGCGCCGTGCACGGTGCCGGGATGGCTCGCCGAGGTGGCCTCACCGGCGAAGACCAGACGCCCCTCCCAGTCGCGGCCGGCAAGGCTTCGTCGACTCGCCGCTCCGGTACCGACGGCGTTGAAGGAATAGGAGCCCAGCGCCAGAGCGTCGCGCGACCAGCGCGTCACCTGGGCGTCGAGGGGCGCCGGGAAGTCCGAACCGAACATGGCGCGGAGCGCCTGATGGGCCGCATCGCGCGTGGCCGCATCATCGAGGTCCTCGATCTCGTGGGCTGCGCTTGCCGCGTTGAAGCCGGCCAGCACCGGAGCGCCGGTCACCCCGGCCAGGCTGATCCACTCGGCCCAGTGACCGTCGCGCGGTCCCAGCCAGCCGATCCAGTCCACATCGTCCGGCCAGGCGATGCGGTCGAAACGCAGCCAGCACTTGTTGAGCAGCCCCATGCCCAGACCATCGATCGCCGCCTGCCGGTCCGGCTCCAGGGCTTCGGCCAGGTTCATCCGGCCCGCGCGCAGCACACCGAGGGGAACCGTGATGATGGCCCGATCCGCGGTCAGCACCTCGCCGCTGCCGAGCGTCACGGCGACGCCGACACCCCGGGGGGCCAGCGCGGTCACCGCCTGCCCCAGCCGCAAGGTCAGCCCCCGGGCGAGGTAGGTCGCGATACGATCGTACCCGGCCGGGAACAGGACATCATCTCCCGAAAAGGCCTCGCCCTCGTCGAAGCGCTGAGCGGACACTTCGGTCCAGTCGCCCGCGTATTCGTGCTCGACGGTGCTGTTGACCCATGCGCGGACCCGCCGGCGCGTGGCGCTGTCCGCCCGTTGCCATGCGGATGATCTCTCTATCGCCTGGGCCAGAGACACATCGACGTCGTCGGCAGCGGCGGCCGCCTGCGCGGTCTCGACAAGGCGGGCGGCGGGAGCCAGCAGGCGATCGACGTCGAGGCTCTGACCGTCAGCATCGAGCGTCAGGCTGCGGTCATAGGATGTGACGACGGTCCGCGCGCCGGCCTGGCCCGCCAGTTCCGTCAGCGGGTTACCCCGGGTCCCGTGGATCCAGCTCGCGCCCATATCCACCGGCAGATCCGGCCAGAGACGCGAGGTCCAGACGCGGCCGCCGATCCGCGACCGGGCCTCGATCACCTCGACCTCGTGGCCGGCGTCGGTGAGCGCCCGGGCGGCGGCAAGGCCCGCAACGCCCGCGCCGATCACGACCGTGCGGCCCTTCGCCCTCGCGGCGCAGGATGGCGACGCGGTCAGGGCGGCGAGCGCAGCGAGCAGGGCGCGACGCTGGATCATGGGTCCTCGAAAAAGCGGTGGCGGTCGCGCGCGTTCATGCCACCTTTATTCCCCGTTAACCACGCTGGCCCAAAGGTTAACGCCTTCCGCACCCCGAGGCCGCACCCCCTTTGCGCAACCTGATCGCCGCCCTTGAAGCCGTCGATCCGCTGGTCGTGACCGGCAAGGTCGCGGGCGTGAATGGCCTGTTGATCGAGGCTCGGGGGGGGCTCTCGCGGCTGGCGGTCGGGGCACGGGCCGAGATCGGGCGGCGGGGATCGGCGCCCCTGCCGGCCGAGGTGGTCGGGTTCCGGGATTCCAAGGCTCTGCTGATGCCGTTCGGCCCGGTCGAGGGCGTGGCCCCCGGTGCCGACATCCACATCATCGGCGAACAGGCCAGCGTGCGGCCGACGACGGCCTGGCTGGGCCGCATCATCAATGCGTTTGGCGAGCCGATCGACGGCAAGGGCCCCCTGCCGACCGGCCCTGCACCCTATCCCCTGCGAGCCTCTCCGCCGCCGGCCCACTCGCGCGGTCGGGTGGGCGAGCGGCTGGATCTGGGCGTGCGGTCGATGGACGTCTTCACCACCACCTGCCGGGGCCAGCGTCTGGGCATCTTCGCCGGATCGGGCGTGGGCAAGTCGGTGCTGCTGTCCATGCTGGCCAAGCAGGCGACCTGCGACGTGGTCGTGGTCGGCCTGATCGGCGAACGGGGCCGGGAGGTCCGGGAATTCATCGAGGAGACCCTGGGCGAAGAGGGCCTGCGCCGCGCGGTTGTCGTCGTCGCCACCTCCGACGAGCCGGCGCTGAAGCGGCGTCAGTCGGCCTATATGACGCTGGCCATCGCCGAATACTTCCGGGACCAGGATCTGGAGGTCCTGTGCCTGATGGACTCCGTCACCCGCTTCGCCATGGCGCAGAGGGAAATCGGCCTGGCCGCGGGCGAGCCGCCGACCACCAAGGGCTATACCCCCACCGTCTTCACCGAACTGCCCAAGCTGCTGGAGCGGGCGGGGCCGGGTCCGGTGCGGCCGGACGGGACGACGGCGGGGCCGATCACGGCGCTGTTCACCGTGCTGGTCGACGGCGGGGACCACGACGAGCCCATCGCCGACGCGGTGCGAGGCATTCTGGACGGCCACATCGTGATGGACCGCAAGATCGCCGAGCGCGGGCGCTTTCCCGCCATCGACGTTCTGAAGTCCGTCAGCCGGACCATGCCGGAGAACCAGACGCCGACCGAGCGCGACCTGAACCGCCGCGCCCGCCATTGCCTGAGCGCCTATGCCAACATGGAAGAGCTGATCAAGATCGGGGCCTACCGCGCGGGCGCCGACCCCATCGTCGACCGGGCCATCGCCCTGAACCCGGCGCTCGAAGCCTTCCTGGGTCAGGACAAGGAGGACGTCACGCGGTTGGCGGACGCGTTCGCCCGACTGGAAGGGATCCTGAACCAGGGGATGGCGGGTGGATGAGGTTCCAGGTTTCAGGGTCTAGGTTCTAGGGATGTCGACGGAGACGGTTCGGTCGTATCGGGACCTTGTCGTCTGGCAGAAATCGATGCTGCTGGCGGCCGACGCCTATCGGCTCACGCGCCTTTTGCCCAAACAGGAAGAGTACCGGATGGCGTCGCAGATCATCCGGGCGGCCGCCTCGATTCCCGCCAATATCGCCGAAGGGCATGGCCGAGGCACCCGGAAGGACTACGCCCACTTCATCAGCATCGCCCGCGGCTCGCTGTCCGAACTCGAGACCTTCATCCTGCTGACAAGGTCGCTCGATCTGGTGGATGCGGCAGCCTGTGACGAGGTGCTCCATCTCGCGGAAGAGGTGGGCAGAATGCTGACGGCCCTACGCGGCCGCCTCGCCCCTAGAACCTAGAACCTGACCCCTAGAACCTTACCTCCCCTTAACCTTTGAACCGCATCCTCCCGTCATGACTTCTTGGGCACCCTCCCTCATCCGCATCTCCAACTACGAGGTCGAGACGCTGCAGAAGCGTCTGGCCGAAATCACGGCGCGGAAGGCCTCGGCCGAGATGCGGCTGGCGGTGCTGGACGCCGAGGTGGAGGTGGAACGCGAACGCGCCCGCGCCGACGCCGAGGCCGGAATGCTGCTGCAGGCCTATCTGGCCGGCTGGAAGGCGAGGAAGGGTCTGGCCGAAGCCGATCTGGAGACGCTGGACGCCGAGGAAGCCGGCGCCCGCGACGCCCTGACCGACGCCTATTCGGAGCTGAAGAAGTTCGAGCACGTCGCCGAGACCACCCGCCTCAACGCCCTCATCGCCGCCGGTAAGCGCGAGACGGCCGCGTTCGACGAGATGGGGCTGAGGCGGCGATCGGCCTGAGTTTCTCCCTCCCCTTCATGGGGAGGGACAGACCGCGAAGCGGTCAGGGTGGGGTTCGTGACCGCGAATTCGGGCCCCACCGTGGCTTCGCTTCGCCGTCGCTCCCCATAAAGGGGAGGGAGAGGTCGGGGTCAGGGTCGGGATGAAGGACGAAACGGTCCAGGCCAGAGCGATGCGCAAGGCGCTAACGCCGCCTGAAGCACGGATGTGGTCCTTTCTGAAGACGCTTCGCCCGGAGGGGTATCACTTCCGTCGTCAGGCACCGTTCCGAGGCTACTTTCTGGACTTCGTCTGCCATGACCGCAGGCTGGTGATCGAGGTGGACGGGATGAGCCACGAACACCGGTTCGAGCATGACCGGACACGCGATGCAGTGCTGGCGAGAGAGGGATATCGGACGATGCGGTTCTACAATGCGGACATCCGTGATGGCTTCGACGGGGTCGCGCAGACGATCAGGAACGCGCTCGCTGTGACGCACCCCACCCGGTCGCTGCGCGACCACCCTCCCCATGAAGGGGAGGGAGAATGATGGATCGCCGCCTCTTCCTCACCTCCACCCTCGCGCTCGCCGCCTGCGGGAACACTGAGGCCGCCCAGCCGGTCATCCAGGCGACGCCGCTGAAGTCCCTGGTCCCCTTCCCCATCGGCACAGCGGCGATGGCGGGGCAGTTCGACGACCCGGCCTGGGTCGATCTGTGTCTGACCCATTGCTCCCAGCTGACGCCCGAGTGGGAGATGAAGATGGAGTACATCCTGCAGGGGCCGGACCGGTTCCTGTGGGATGCGCCGGACCGCATCGCGGACTTCTGCACCACCCACGGGCTTCGCCTGCATGGCCATGCCCTGATCTGGTACTCGCAAGGGGCCGAGGTGTTCGGCGGCCTGGACCGCCGGGCCTTCGTCGCAGCCTTTGATCGCTACATCGCCGAGGTCGCCGGTCGATATCGGGGCCGAGTCAACGGGTGGGACGTGGTCAACGAAGCCGTGGCCGAGGACGGCAACGGCCTGCGCGACTGTCACTGGTCAGAGGCGCTGGGCCAGGACGGCTACATCGCCCGCGCCTTCGAGCAGGCGAAGGAGGCCGATCCGGACGCGGTCCTGTTCCTCAACGACTATAATCTCGAGAACAATCCGGTGAAGGGCGCGACCTTCCTGAGGCTGGTCGAGCGGATGCTGGCCCGGGGCGTGCCCATCGGCGGCATCGGCACCCAGAGCCACCTCGACATCGAGATCCCGGCCGGTCAGATCACCGCCTTCTTCCGCGAGGCCGCCCAGTTTGGCCTGCCGATCCACATGTCGGAGCTGGACGCCAGCCTGCGCCGCGAGGGCCGTATCGACACCCGGCCCTATCGCCAGAAGATCGAGCAGCAGATCGGGCGGGTGCGCGAACTGGCCGAGGCCTTCATGGACCTGCCGCCCGCCCAGCGGCACGCCTTCACGCTCTGGGGCCTGCGGGACACCGACAGCTGGCTGCGCCGCGACGCCCGCGACGACGGCAAGGACAGCCCCCTGCTGTTCAACGCGGCCGGTCGGCCCAATCCGATGTTCCAGGCGGTCGTCGACGGCTTCTCCGCCTGAGGCCCCCTCTGCCATTGTCGCCTGCGACGCCTTGGCCTAGCCTGAGGGTGCGACAGGTTCCCCGGCGACGGGGATGAAAAGGGAACTCGGGTGAGAGACCCGGGCTGCCCACGCAACTGTAAGCGGCGAGCCCGCGCGTCGAATGCCACTGGCGGCCCCACTGTGGGATTCCGGGAAGGCGACGCGCACCGGCCCTGACCCGCGAGCCAGGAGACCTGCCTGTCGCGGTCGTGCTTCGCGCGGACGTGGTGTTCCGGGCGATACGGGTCGAACCCCCGACGACGATGCCTGTCCCGACGCGGCCGTGCTGTGTCGGCGACGTCGAAGGAAGGGACGCCGATGGCCGAAGACCGGCCGCCGTCTGACGATGCCTCGCGGGCCGCCTTTCAGGCGAGGATGCCCCGTCGTGCCCTGCTGGGCGGGGGTCTGGCGATGCTGGCGGGATGTGGCGAGCCGATCCGGCCCGTGCCGCCCGCTGCGGATGGCCCGCCGCGCCGGATCGTGTCGCTGAACCCCTGTCTGGACGTCATTCTGATCAGGTGGTCGAGCACGAGCGGATCACCGCGCTCAGCCACTATTCCCGCGAGGCCG